>JASFIU010000435.1:0-4361 GCA_050122495.1 Desulfobacterales bacterium
ACCGGATTTGGGCCTGTTGGGGTTTTCCAAGCCGGGTGATCGTTGACTCGACAATAAGGTCGATTGGATTTCTTTCAAGCGAAGCGTGCAATTTTGCGGGACCTAAAGATCAAAACGGCGGCTCATTGGGATATGAGCCGCCGAGATGAGGAGGACATAGAGGTATGCTCAAGAAGCATAGATCTGTGGGGTAGCCTTTTTATAGACTACTACATTGTGGCATGTCAAGCTTTTTTTTCAGTTTTTTCTATTTTTTTATGATATTCGAAAATTCGGCAGGTTAAGGGGTAAAGACCCTTTCATTGGGTACATGATCGATTCAGATATATTCATCCTTCGGATAGGCTGAACGAAGGCGCTTCCAGATCTTGGATGTATTTATTAAGTAGATCCTGGATCGCTTCTTCGAGGAGGTCATTTTGTCGTTTTCCCAGCTGGGCCGCCAGAATTCTGATCCTTTTTGGCAGTTCGGAATCCAAGGTGGTGTTGTATATCTTTCTTTTTCCCATTCGCATTGCCCTCGTTCAAAAAGGACCGTTCGCGGAATAATAGGCCAGAAAGTATATCAGCAAGATTGCGGCAGTGATGATAAATTTGATCATTTCGCTAAATAAACCGGCAGGGTTTTTAATCCAAAAAAAAGCGGGTCACCGGCCATTAAAAATAGAGAGCTTGATGGGGATCTCTATCTGTGGGGTTAAGAGAGGAGCTTAATAGCCGATGGCCCGCACAACGCCTTAAACGGATATAGGTAAAACGCAATACCGTTTAAACTCTCTTTTGTTACCATAGTGTAAACAAAACCAATTTACCAGAAAATTCGCCAATGTTTAATGCGAAAAGATAGCCAGTATAATGCCAGTACAATTCTGGTATTTTATAACCTTACCGGATAAAGCGGTTCACGCTTTTATGCGCGGGCCATTATCATACGCGATCATAGAATGCGTACTTTATTCAACTGCAGGGATTTGATTTTTATCTGACTTTACCTATTTTATAGGCTGCAGGATTAATTCAGGTGCTTATAAACTCCTGGGTCTGTCACCCTATGGTGCGCAAAAGTACAAAGAGTTTATTCACTCGGAACTGGTGGGCCTGAAGCGCGCCGGCTCCATCCGGCTAAACCTTTCCTACTTTGCTTTCATTGTCAAATTTTTGACTTACCGATCGGTCTCTCCGGGATAATTATACCCTGTCGGAAATCCTATTATATTGATATTGTTTAAAATATTTTTTTAATGGCATGGCATAAGGTTTGCAATCGTCATAAGGCGGCGCGCATTTTTGTCACGTACCGGGGTGGGAATCGCTTACAATTAATTAACCTAAAATTAGGAAATGCCTTATGACATTTGAAAATGATAAGGATGGAAGCGTCCGTTATTCAGCGTCTAATGTCTTTGAAAATGTGCAGGAGAAACCGCATCCTGAAGAAGGGTCTCAATCGGGAGATGGCGCCTCCGGTACCGAAAAAGCGGATAAGACCATTATTGCGGTCGGCGGGGCCAAAGGCGGCGTAGGCAAATCGGCACTTGCGGCAAACCTGGCCGTCGGTCTATCCCTTCTGGGCCAGAAAGTCGTACTGGCTGATCTCGACCTGGGTGGCGCAGATGTACATCTTTATGTGGGCGTCAAATCTCTCTCCAAAACCTGGAACGATTTTTTGGAGAGGAAAGTCGATTCCATAAAAGACATTATGACCCCGACCCACTTTGAAGGCTTGTCGTTGATCGGAGGAGATTCCTCGAAACTGGGCAGCGAAAATCTCCCTTATTCCCAAAAACAAAAAATTTTGCGCCACCTTCGAGAACTGCAGGGGAACTACCTCATTCTCGATCTCGGTGGAAATTCATCATATAATGTGCTCGATTTCTTTCTTTTTGCCGACCACAAGATTGTCGTTAGCGGCACAGAGCCGGCTTCGATTCTGGACAGCTATAGCTTTGTAAAAGTTTCCTTTTATCGTTTTTTGGAGCGGTTTTTTGCAGAGCACAAATCACTCAAAGATCTGGGCCGGCGAATCAAAGACGGCTCGTGGGAACAGTCAAGAAATCTCTCACTGGATTCTATTTTTGGGCAGGTGCGCGAGCGGGATCCATCTGCTTATACAAAATTAAAACAGCAGCATGATCAATTCCGTGTATCGTTGGTTATCAATATGGCCGAAAATCGTAAAGATTTTCGTATTGCGGAGTCGATGCAGCAGGTTTTAAAAGAAAAGTGCTTTCTGGATGTCGGGATATTAGGAACGATTCCATTTGATAAGCTCGCGCGCAAAGCGGCACGCAGCTTTACACCGATCATTGTTGAAAATCCTCGAAGTCAGCCCAGTAAGGCGATTCATCAGATGCTGGCAGCCATTCTCCTGGACCGCGAACAAAGTTCAAGCCGTGCCGAGCTTCTTCAAAAAACAGGCCTTATCCGCGGCGAAGCTAAAGATCGAATTCGCTCGGACGCGATGACCCTGGATGGATTAACGCTCAGCCAAATCAACTCTATCTACGACCAGTCTCCGGGTCTTCGTCAGAGTTTTCAGAAGATTTTGAACATCATGACAACCTAAATATTGCCGTCGGTAAAAAAATTGTCCCATCACACACGTACCGAATGCCATTGACGAAGTCAGATTCATCCGAAGCCAAATACACCGCCCCCGGAGCGATATCCGAAAACTCCCCAACCCGGCCGTAAGTGTCTACGGTTGTCTCTATTAGCCTATCCACATCAGCCATCTTGGAGACATCCCCCCCAACGGCCAGCAGCCAATCTAAACCTTTGAACCAGGAGACTGAAACCTGAAATCTAATTTTGCAAATTACTTCCGGGACACAACAATAGCCTATATGCCCATCTCCTTTTCTTCCTCAGAAATGCATGCTTCGAGAATTTTTATGGCTTCGTCAATTTCTTCCTTCTGGATGGTCAGCGCAGGAGCGAACTCGAGGGCCTGTCGCACGGGTGCCGGTTTTATAATCAGTCCTTTTTTCTTGGCGCGTTCAATCATGCTGCCCAGGTGCTCCGCCGGCAGTGGCGCCCGGGTTTTCTTATCAACTGTAAAATCGATCGCCGTCCACAACCCTGTTCCCCTGATCTCACCCACTATGGAATGGCTTTCCAGCTCCTGTAAACCTTCCAGAAAATATTTCCCCAGATTCTCTGAGGCTTCCACCAGATTTTCTCTTTGTAATATCTCGATGGTTTTCACACCGGCAGCACTGGAAACCGGGTGATTTCCATAGGTATGCAAGTGGCTGAACACCTCAATCGGCTCCATAACCGCATCGGTGACTCCCACAGCGCCTAACGGAATATATCCACTGGTTATCCCTTTGGCCATGGTCATCATGTCGGGTTGAACATCGAAGTGCTCGGTTGCAAACATCTTGCCTGTGCGGCCGAATCCGCAAATGACTTCATCGATAATCAGCAGTATTCCAAATTTATCACAAATGTCTCGAATAATGGGCCAATATTCTTTGGGGGGAGCAAGCGCGCCAAAACCCTGCTGGATGGGCTCTCCGATAATGGCTGTAAAGTGTTCGGATCCCTCAAACTCGATGATATGTTCGATGTTGCGCGCGCAGACAATGTCGCAATCCGGATAGGTTAGATTATAGGGACAACGATAACAGTAGGGAGATTCGGCAAAGACACTGCCCGGAGCCAAAGGCTCCATCATCTGTCGCATCGGCACCACCGAACCCAAGGCCCGCACACCGATCCCATTAACCCCGTGATAGGCGCCTTTGCGGGACAGAACTTTATAGCGCCCTTTATCCCCCTTAAAATAATGATAATGCTTGGCAAGCTTCATGGCGGTTTCCACGGCCTCTGACCCGCCACATTCAAAAGTGAACCGATTAATGGCACCGGGGGTAATTTCAGAAAGAACTTCCGCAAGTTTTATGGCCGGCTCGTTCGCAAACATCAACGGGGTAAAATAGGCAAGTTCCATCATTTGGTCGTAGATGGCTTGTGCTAATTCAGTATTCCCATATCCCAGATGAACAGGGCGCGTCACCCCGGCCACCAGATCGATATATTTCTTGCCTTCAGAATCAAATACATGAACGCCTTCCCCCCTGGAAATCACGGTGATGCCTTTTTCAACTTCAGTTTTAGGAGTTAGATGTAAAATTAAATGTGATGACTGATCCATTCTGCCTCCTTTTTTTATGCCCCCGACAATTAACCCGAAAGTGTGTGTATTCGCATTTTTCTCTCAATGAAAGTTACTTAACCTGCCGTAATTATTTATAATAAAGGTCGACACATGCAGAAATGAAATTAGCATGCCCGTATCCATAAGCGCAAGAGATAAATTATGCAAAGCTTGATTTGGGGACCTTGTTGACTAT
>JASFIU010000436.1:0-4336 GCA_050122495.1 Desulfobacterales bacterium
CGACAGGCAGATAAAACAGATCGTCATAAATCTAAACCCGCAATATATTTTGGACATATAGATACCATTTCCTTACCTGGTGTTGTGTTTCGCAACAGTATTCAAAAAGGCGCAATAACTAAGGTTTCAGGTGTCAGGTCTCGGGCCGTAGCCGCTATGGCGCGGCGAAGGCCCGAGACCTGACACCTAAGATAAGACCGTGTATTGAAAATTAAATAAGGGGCACTGCGCGAGTAGGTTTTTTTAACCCATCGTTTACAAGCGAGCGCCGCAATACTTGCAAAATTTTGCGTCCGTATCGTGACCTTCGGCGCTGCATTCCAGACAGGCCTGGGTTGAAATTTTTCTGCCGAAAGCCTGCGTTAATTCAACGGTTACGATTCCGGTCGGAACTGCAATGATTCCATAACCAATAATCATTATCAGAGCAGAAAGCAACTGACCCAGATTGGTTTTGGGTGATATGTCACCATACCCAACGGTTGTCAGCGTGACAATCGACCAGTAGATGCTTTTCGGTATACTGGTGTAACCGTCCTTGGGATCTTCGATAAGATAAATCAATGAACCGAAAATGGTGACCAGCGTCAACACCACAAATAAAAAGACGGTAATTTTGCGCCGACTGGCACGCAATGCCTGAGTCAGTAGCCGTGCCTCGCCCAGGTATTGCACCAGTTTAAGGATTCGGAAAATTCGCAGAACCCTTAGGATCCGAATAACCAGCAGGTACTGGGCACCCGGAATCATAATGCTTAAATAAGTCGGTAGAATCGCTAGAAGATCGACAACTCCGTAGAAGCTGGTGGTATAGGCAAGTGGTCTTCCAACGCTGATCAATCGTAAAATGTATTCGATGGTAAATAAAATCGTAAAAAACCATTCGCCAGCCAGCAAGAAAGGCCCGTATGATTTTTGGATGGTGCTGACACTGTCCATCATCACCATCACAACACTCACCAGTATGGACAAAATCAATAAAACATCAAACCATTTGCCGGCGGGCGTGTCAGCTTCAAAGATAACCTCATGAACTTTAAACCGCCATCCACTGTGAAGATTATTTTTGTTCATTGTTGTTTTACCTTATACCCTCTCTGCTTTAATAGATCGACGACGCTTTGCGGCCCCACCAGATGGCCGGCACCCACAACAAACAGAATGTTTTTGTTTTCCCGCATCAGGGTTTCAATTTCTTCAACCCATTTTTTGTTTCGCTGAATCAGAAGGCGATCATAGATATCCGGATAATCTTTAAAGCTTTTATATAAAAGTTCGTGCAGACCTTTGGCATTACCGGCTTTCCACTGCTTGACCAGATCAGCAGCCAGCTGGTTGACAATCTCCAGGTCTTTTAAGGTCTGATTTAAGAAAGCGATTTGATCTTTCTTGATCATGTTACCCAGTAAGTTTAACTGAAACTCCGCCGGTTCCAGAAAACCGATTTCCTTTGCATCTGCTTTTGCTTTATTAAAAAAGTGGACATCCAGACCATAAATGGGATTAAAGCCCAGCCGCTGGAGTTCCAGGGTTGCCAGGGTGAGCGCTATAAACCAGGGCTTGAACCGGGCAAATTGTTCCAGCGGCAAGCCCATTGCGTTCATCTTCTTTTCGAGCAACAGCCGTGTGGATCCATCCAGATTCTGGAGCAGATTTTGCCCCTCCGGGTAAAGGCCCAGCTGCAGCATTTTAGCCTGTACGGCCGGCTCCTGCAGGGCGGCGATATCGGTTTCAAACACAAGTTTGCGGGAATCTGCATAGGCGTTTCCAATTGCAGCGGCTAAGGGATAAGCGTCTTGCTTGAGCACATGCAGCGAGCCAAGTAAGTAAAATTTATTCGACTGGGTTTGAATGGACCACAGACAGCTCTGGGTGGTCTGCTCGACGGCAGTTGACTTTGCATGCACACCGATAGGGGTTGTGAAGAAAAAGGTCAGCAGGAAAAAAACATACAACACCATCCTTAATGCAGATTTAATAACATGCCCTTGGGTCATGGGGGTTCCTTTCAAAAAAGGATTCACTGAAGATGAAAACATGAAAACACGAAAAATTGGCTCCCTTTCAGCTTTCAGAATTTTGCACTTCCGTAATTGGCTATTTATCTTTCAAAATATAAATAAGATCCGTTGCAAAATCCCGCTTCATTTAGCGGGAAGATGGGGTTTTGAGACCACTTCTAGTCCTGTATGGAGACAATTTCCAGTTGCGGCGGCACCGGATCACAGTTCTTCAGTTTATCCAGCAAAGTTTCAGGGTTGGCAATGAATGACAGACAATGGGCGTATGGCACCGCCAGCTGTTGGGATCGCCACTTGCGGGCGGCCATTAAGTACCCAGCCGCGTCCATTTCGGCCAGCGCCGCCGCAAAGGATTCCGAAAGGGTATTGCGAATATCCCGCGCCGTCCGATCCGTAAATGGATTAAACTTCTCAGGTATTTTTAATTTATTTCTTTGCAAATCAGCTATTCAATAATTTTCGATCTCGAAAGATAATTGTTATGAAACCAGTTTATTCCCATTGCTGCAGTATCTCATTGACCATCTTCCCATCGGCCTGCTTTCCGAAATGCTTCATGATGGCGCCCATCGCCTGCATTTTGTTCTTATACCCGGAGAAATCGATGTTGGCCTTAATCCAGCTCACAATCTCTTCGCGGTTGGCCATCTGGGGTAGATAGGATTCAAGGATGTTGAGATATTCTGAAAAATCTTCCTGTTTGGCCTCCAGGACAATCCGTTCGGATTTTGCCAGCCCCTGGATGATTCCAATGATATCATCGTTGGTAACCTCATCGCCCTTTTTGGGTCGCGTTGTTTTTTTGCCGCTTTCCAGGGTGATGGGTACCGTCAGCTTGGGAAACTCGGCCATTATTTGCCGAATGGCGCTTCTGGCCTGCACATCTTTATTCAACATGGCGTGTTTAAGATCCGCTTTTAGTTTATCTAACAGCTCCATCGGCATATCCTGACTCCAGCCGTATTTTCCTGTATGGGTTTCGGTCATCAATCTCTCCTCTATAACTTTATAATTGAAAAAACCCGACATGCGTTTTTTAGTCGATAAATTTCGAGGGTAGCGGCGGGTTGCCTTCAATCGCCTTGCCGGGCAAGATGATTACCGTTGAGGTGCCATGGGCCAAAACCTTTCCGGTTTCATTCGTAACCTCCGCCTCAGCGTATCCAAGTGTTTTCCCGACTTTAATCTGGCGACCCCTGGCAATGAGTTTGCCGGATGCGGCCGGTGCGAGATAATTCAGTTTCAAATCAACGGTCGTTAAACCGGCGCTCTGGTCTTCGATCCCGAAGTAAATCGACCAAAACGCAGCCGCATCGATGATGGATGCAAACACACCGCCATGAACCATTCCGAAAGGCTGCAAATGCTTTTTGGCCAGATCAATTTCAAGAACGGAATAATCGACTCCCACATCCTTTAAGGTCATGGAAAGCAATTCAAAGTACGGGCAGGAGTTTACGATTTCATAAATTCGTTTGATGTATTCGGGATTCGGTTTTTTCATCATATTTTCTCGGAAGGATTTGGAAAAGCCTGTGGTTATTGGAAATGTCGTGCGCTCTGATTTATCAAAAAGGCTTTGATTGTACAAGAAAAACTTCTTTTGAGTCAACGCGGTTGAACCGGGTGCGCTACTATGACCATACCGCTCTGTGAGCGGGATGGTTTGGATTTCCGGCTGTATGCCGGAAAACAAGCGAAGGTTGGTTCGCAATCATTGTGTTTATGAGCGGGTGCGCAGCACCCGGTCTGTATACAAACAACCACCCGGTTTGGAAAACCCAAAGCGTTTTTACTGCATCACAGGATTCGCTCATAAATTAAAAAATTATACGGTTCGATGCCTTCAATTGTTTTGGATTCTTTAACTCGAAAATCAGCTAACGAAATCTCAGGAAAATAAGTGTCTCCGGTTATGTCTCTGGGAATCACCGTTAAATAGATACGATCTGCAAGGGGAATGGCTTCATGGTACAATTGTCCGCCGCCGCAAATGAATGCCTCATTTTCATCTTGGGGACAGCGATTTAACGCACTGGAGAGGTCATGCACAATAATGCACCCCTCTGCCCGATATTCCGTTTGCCGGGTAACGATGATATTGATTCTGTCAGGAAGGGGCCGCCCGATGGACTCATATGTCTTTCTTCCCATGATGACCGCATGTCCGGTGGTGATCTTTTTAAAAATCTTCTGTTCGCCGGGGATTTTCCATGGGATCTCTCCCTGCCGCCCGATTACGCGATTTTTGGCCATCGCCGCAATTAACGAAATCAGCATCAACTTCACTCCTTCTCAACATTCTAAAGATGAAT
>JASFIU010000437.1:0-4324 GCA_050122495.1 Desulfobacterales bacterium
GGAGAGGTCTCAATCCGCCCGTTGCGGGCCACAAAATCAATATCCAGATCCCCAAAATCCATTTCATTGCCGCGAACGCCAACCAGGGATAGCAGTCCCGAAAGCAGGTTGGTGGAGTTGACCCGAACCCCTTTTAGGCGCAACGTTCCGGAAAATGCAGCTTTATCACGGTCCTTTTTATCCAGGGGCCAGTTAAAATGTTGCATAAACAGATCTACGTGTCCTTGAGCCTGGACCGAGCCCTGAAAAACCGGGTGAATTTTAGACATAAGTTGTTCAGCCATGGCGTCGGTGATTTCAACGTCTTTCAGAATGGTTGAATCCGGTGGCAGGGAAAGCATATACGGCTTTTTGCGCAGATCGATTTTGGGCTGCAGGTTCAACTGGCCGCCGTTGGCGGTTGCGGCCAATTTGGCGACGGCCGATTCATTGGCAATTCGAAGTGGAACTTCAGTGGCCGAAATATCCACACCGAACGCGTCAATGGAATCTGCGCGAATGGCCCCGGTAAAGTCGGTCCGTTTGAGGGCGTCCGTCCATTGAGTTCCGCCCGAGACCATTTTAAGTTTAAAGGGATTGTCGCCTTTACCGGTTATCGTGATCTGAGGGCCGGCAATTTTCTGAAGGTAAGGCGACAGCATCTTGAGGTCTAAATTGATATTGCCATTGGCAGCCAGCGTTTTTTGATTACCGGCCTGATCCAGGTTCCCGGCGGCCGAAAGCGATAAAGGGGTTGAATTTAGCTGGATGTTTTCAAAGGTCAGCGCCTTTCCGTCCGGGCTGCGCTTTAAATCCGCCTTCAGCTTGACGTGATCCTCGGAGATCGGGGGCAGGGTTTCTGAGGTTAACTGAAATGGAGAAAGATCGGCATCGACCTTTAAGAATTGGGCCTCTGGAGATGAGAAATCCATATCGAGGTCAAAAGTTCCTTTTCCGGAAATCCGGGTATTTTCCGGTAGTTGAATAAAATCACCATAGGCGCTGGTCAGCTTGGCCAGGTCCAGGTTTGCCGTGGCCCGGGTTTTCATCTCCTTTTGTAAGTTCGACCAGTCGTTAACCGCCAGCTCCGGTACGGTAATATCGCCCGGGGAGGCCTTAATTTCAATCGGGGCCAGAAATAACGATTTTGTATTAAAATCGACTTTACCTTTGGTCTTGATGGTTAAACGCTCTTCCTGAAGGGTTTTAGGGCCACTGCGATAACGAAAATTTTGGGCATCCAGCCGGGTGCTTTTCAATACCAGGGTCTGGCCCTCCAGCGATCCGCTGCTTTGAATTTGGGCGGTTCCCGCCAGCCGCGTATCACGCGGCAATTTGTTAAAATTTTGCAGCAGCGCCGCAATCTGCTTTAAATCAAAACGGCCGTCGATTGACAGGCTATCCGCATCGGGCATGTTCCCATCGGGATTTAACCTAATGCGTGTCGCACTGAATTTTCCTTTGGCCATTGACGACTGAATGGTTAAATTCGGCTGCCGGAATTCACTGGCGCTTAAATCCGCACCTTTGCGGATGTTCGTGGTCAGATCGGCTTTGACATTCTGCTTGGGCAGGATGGGACGATTGTTTCGGCTTAACGCCAGGTCGCGGGTATCTATGTTTAATGCAGCCGTGCTTATTCCCGGAGATGCTTCTTTAACCTGCAGCTTGGCGAAGAGCTTGCCGGAGCCGTTCCATGCTTTAAGGTCGATAAATTTTTTGAGTTCTTTGAGCGCCGCTGCCAAATCCGCTGAAAGCGTAACCTGCATGTTGCTCAAGTCTCCCTGACCGTCAGCATTTAAAAAAGAGGAGCGCAGCGACAGGTTTTCGAGTCGAATTCCCTGCGGGCCCTTCTCTCCGCGGGTTTTTATGGATACCGGTTGATTCCAGGCCAGCTTTTTGCCTTTGCTGACGCCTCTGAGTTGATCGATTCGAGCCGTGCTCTCAAAGGCCGTAATCCCATCTGCCGATTTGACATCGGCAGACATGACGAGCGTGCCCTGGGAGAGTTTCGTGTTCTCGCGCAGCTTCAATGTCTGCGGCAATTGGGTGAAAATTTCAGCCAGGTTGATATCCGCCTTGCCGTTCAGACGCGTTTGCCCCTGATTGGAAAAGCTACCGGTTGCCGATCCGCTGGCCAACGAGGATTTAAATCTCAATTGCTTTAAGGACAGGGTATCCCCGGTGACGGCGCCATCCAGCTGCAAATCGATTTTGTTTACCACGGGCCGATCACCCCCCAGCGGCCCCTCCCAGAGCTGCAGCCGATTCAGGGATGCCTGGCCCTTTACATCCAGTTTTTCAGCAGCGTTTCCCTGCAATGTCAGATTGGTGTTTAGCCGACCTTTACCGGCGGGATAATCACCGCGGGAAGCCAGTATGGCCAATGCATCTTCAAGTTCCCAGTTGGTGATTTTCAGTGTGGCATCCGATTGAATCGCACTCAGATTCAGGGGATCATCCGGGGAAAGCGTTAAGGCGCCTTCAGCGGAAAAGCGACCGGTGGTATCGCCGGAGGTCATAAACAGGCGATAGCGGATGGGTTCCTTCAGGTCGGAAATATTCAGATAAAGATCCAGATCTTTGACCACCGTTTTGGGTTCACGATCTGCCTCTACTATACGGATGGTGCCATCGGTAATTTTGAGAATCCCGGCAAAGGCGGGAAGCCCGCCTTTGGTGGAGGGCTGGCCTGTTTTCGGTTTTTCAAGTTGCTTTTTTTCTGTAATATTAAACAGCACATCCGGTTTTAGGAGTTCGATCGCCCCCAAGTTGCCGGGGTCGGCGATCAGATGGGCCAGTCCCCGGTAGCCTTTTAGTTCGGCAACTTGAACAACAAGATTTTCCTTGCGGTGGTCGTAGGTGATGCCTTTGGCTGCGATGCCGCTAAACCATTTAAATTGCCATTCTGATACCTGCAACTGTCCCGGAAGATGCTGATTGACCTGCTGCAATATGCGCGGCTTGAGCATCTCACTGGATAATATGGCCGGTAGAAACACCAATCCGGTGAAAATCACCAAAAAAAGCGCGAGCAGCGTTGCGATTAAAGTCGACTTTGTTTTCATAATTTGTCCCTGCATTAAGATAGTGCTAAAAACGGAATTATGCAAAGGTTTGTTGGCAGAGTTCTCGTCCGGAATCATTTGTGCTATCTAAAGGCCACCCTGAAATGGCCGTAAGACAGAGAAAATGGAAACAACATCCCTGTTTGCATAAAAAAAGGATCAAAAAAATACAGCTGAATTACTGGAAAAGTTAAAATCCGGACATATATTTCTTGTCAGGCCCAAACGATAAAAGGCACTTGAGATTGTTGACCGCTCTGAAAAGCTTTATATTAAAGGCAAAAGCAGAGGCGGTCAAACGTAAATTGTTACCAACCATCTGGGTGTTATCGTACCCGATCTTTTTGAGAGAAAAAAAAGATGACATTATTCTTTCTGATATTTTTTAGCATTTCCGCTCTGCTGGCGATTTACATGAGCTGGCGGCTTTTCAGCAACACCGCTGTCAGGCGCATCTGGAAAATTGCAATCGCGCTGGGAATCGTGGGCACGTTATTTTTACCGGTCCTAATGATTATGCTGCGACGGTCAGGTGTTGACAATGGTTTCATCGATGTTCTGGTCTGGTCTGGATATCTGGGGGTCGGTTTTCTAAGCTTCGTTTTCACCTACCTGGTTATAAGGGATGTGCTGTGGCTGCCCGCTGCTGCTTTTGATAAGATTAAAACCCGGATTTCTAAATCGAACCCGAAAAAATCGGCATCCAACCCGATCAAAAATCCTTCCCGCAGAGGATTTTTGGTTAAATCCATGAATTATGGAATAGTGGCAACCGCTGCACTATCGACCGGCTATGGTATTGCCGAAGCCAGGCAGACACCGGCCGTCAAGGAGGTGCCCATTCCGATAAAAGGTCTTCCGGAAGATTTCGAAGGCTTCAGGATTGTTCAGCTAACCGATATACATATTAGCCCCACCTTTCGTCGCTCCTCTGTGGAAGAGATCGTTGCGGTCGTCAACACCTTAAATGCCGATATTGTGGCTTTGACAGGCGATTTGGTGGACGGCACCGTCGATCAGCTGGCTGACGATGTTGCGCCTTTAGGAAAAATCAAATCCGCCAGGGGTAATTATTTTGTTACCGGCAATCATGAGTATTATTCGGGTGTCATCGAGTGGATTGCGGAGATGAGACGTTTGGACTTTACGGTATTAATCAATGAACATCGTCTTATCACCCGCGGTAAAAGTAAACTGCTGTTGGCCGGTGTTACCGATTATCGTGAAGGCCGGATGCTGCCGGACCATCGATCTGATCCGCAAAAGGCCCTGAATGC
>JASFIU010000438.1:0-4319 GCA_050122495.1 Desulfobacterales bacterium
TCAAAAACAGGGCCGACAGAGCGATCGGTAAAAAATATCTGAACCTCGCGGTCATCGGTGAAGTGGTCAAACTCACACCCTCAAATATTCGGCTGCTGAGCATTGCGACCCAACTGGGGCCGGTACCGGATAAGAAACCGCCGGCGGAAGACAAAAGTAAAAAGTCAAAGGCAAAGGTGGAGGCCAAGCCTCCGCCCAAGGTATTGATTCTGGAAGGAATCGTTCAGGGCGACCGCCTGTCGCTGGAAGCGGCATTGGCGGGTTTTCTAATGGAATTGAAGAATTCGCCGTTATTCGATCAACCGACGATTAATAAAAAATCGTTTGAGTTTTCCGGAAATGACCAAGTATTGCGATTTACGGCTAAATTAAATCTAGCGTAGAAACGGTAAAAATGGCAGATAAGATATCATCAAATCCGCTGGCTCAAAGTTTTTTCATTCTGGTCATATGCGCGGTGGGGATCCTGGCTTTCCTCTGGCTGATCATTCTCCCGTCCAAAGAAACCGGCGCTTCCCTGGATCAGGAAATCGAAAATTTAAAAGTCCGCATTGAAGAACAGCGCATCCTGACGCCTGTGTTTCACAGTCTGTTGAACCGCGCCAAGATGAAAGGGCCTTCGGATCTGCCTGCGCCCAAGCAGTCAAAATTGACCCCCGAAGAGCTGAATGCCATTTCCACGATATTTAAGGATTCTGCCGGGCGGCATAATTTAAAGCTCGAGGAGATCACAACCGATGATCAATCGCTGATGCAGGAATCCGAATACCTGCAGATGCGGCTTCGTCTGAGCGGCGACTTTTTCAAAATTCGCGAATTTTTGATCGATCTGGGCTCTATTCCGTATCTGGAACATGTCGAAGAAATTAATATAAAGTCGACCAAAACCGCAAAAGAACTGCGCTTGAAGATCTGGATGGCAAAAGAATAGAATTGTTACGTGTTGCGCGTTGCGGGTTGCGGGTTAAAAAATGAATTACAGATCATAACCTGATACCCGTAACGCGAAACTCGTAACCCGTAACGCGAAACCCGTAACTCGAAACACGCAACGCGAAATATGACAACACGAGAAAAAATAATCGTTGGTTTAATGCTTTTGACGGTGGTCTATGGGGTTTACACTGTTTTTTTTGAAGGTAAAGGTAAAAGTGGAACTCAGGAAATAACCGCTATCAGCGCCACAACGCAACTGGAGAATTTAAATGCCTTTATCACCAAAGTTGCTGAGGCGTCCAAAGCCGGGCTTTCCGAAGAAGATAAATATATTATCGAGCTGGCCGAAACCGAATGGAAGCAGGATCCGCTGATCAATGCGGAGCTAACGGATCGACCTAAAGCTGATATTCCCAAACCGGTTCCGAAAGTAGAGACCCCGGATCTTGAAATTACTTACACCGGCTTTATGCAGATGGGAGACATAAAGTTCGCCATTATTAATGGTGTTGAGTATGCCATCGGAGACCGTCTCGAGCAGGGTGACTATACCGTAAGCCGTATTACGCCGAGCCGGGTCGTGATTGTAGGCCCCAATAAAAAAAGATATACTTTTAAGCTGGAAGAATAACAAACAGGGTGAAAATCGATGAACAAAATTGACCTTTCAAAAAAACTAGGGCGCACCATCATCGCGGTCGTTATCTCCTTTTTGTTGGTGGGCGGTTGCGCGGCCCCCAAAAAGGAGAAACAGGATCCATTTTTCGATAAATGGAAAACCAAGGCCGAAACCTCCAAAGGGACCTCCCCGGCAACGCGGAAACCCCTGGGCGAAGAGCGGCGGGTTATCAAACCAAAGGCACCGCCCCGAACCGCGAAAATAGATGAGAAAATACAAAAGCCGCTGCCAACGCGCACGATCAGCCTCAAGATGACCAATATTGAGGTGTCGGTCGTATTACGTGCGCTGGCCCGGGCGTCGGATCAAAATATTATTGTCAGCGAGCAGGTTACCGGCAAGATTAATATTAACATTGCCCAGGCCCCCTGGGACCAGGTGTTTCTTGGCATTTTACGCACCCATGGCCTCAGTTATGCCTGGGAGGGTGATATTATCCGTATTATGACGGCCGATGACATGGAGGAAGACCTCAAACGCCAGTCCCGCCAGCGGGAGCTCAAGTTAAACGAACCGCCCCTGACCCGGATCGTGCCGGTGAAGTTTTCATCCGCCGACAAGCTGAAATCAAATCTGGAAAACTTTCTCACCCTCGACAAGGACAGCAAACCGATTGGATCCATCCTGATCGATGAGCACACCAACTCGCTGATCATCCAGGCAATCCGGACCGATATGGCCAGTATCATTTCCGTTATCGAGCAACTGGATCAACCGACCCCCCAGGTGTTGATCGAAGCCTATATCGTTGAAGCCAACAAAGACGTGGCCCGTGAGCTGGGCATCCAGTGGGGCGGCGTGGCCCGCACATCTAAAGGCGCAAGTGTCGGCTTTGGTACCGGTAGAGACAGCGGAGCTCTGGGGGGGGGTGTAGGGACCGCCGTCGACCCGGCCTCCGGAACGGTGGTTGATTTACCGGCCAGGGGGCTGGGCGGTTTTGATCCCTTTACGCTGGGGCTTATTTACCAGAACATCGGAGACGTCCTGCTGACCGCACAGCTTTCGGCGCTCCAGGACAAGGGCAAACTCAATATTTTGTCCAGCCCGTCGATTACCACCCTGGACAATCAGACGGCCTATATTGAAAGCGGTGAGGAGATCCCCTTTCAGACCGTCGAAGACGGTGAGGTCAACATCGAATTTAAAGATGCGGTGCTGAGGCTGCAGGTCACCCCGCATGTGATCGATAATAAAACCCTTAAAATGTACATCAATGTGCGAAAAGATGAAGCGGATTTTTCCAGACAAGTGGGGGGTAATCCCACCATTATTAGTAAAAAGGCCGAAACCAACGTGATTCAACTGGATGGTCAGACGATTGTCATCGGCGGACTCAACAAAGAAACGAACAGCCGTCTCGATACCGGCGTTCCGTACCTTGAGGACATCCCCGGGCTGGGTTATCTGTTTAAAAGAAAAAGCACCGACGATCGCCTCGAGGATCTGCTGATTTTTATTACACCGCATATTCTGGAACCGCCGACAGACGGATAACTTCCGCACATGCACATTTAGGTGCGTGCGCGCATGCAGGGGATTATCGTAATAGGAAACAAAGCATAATGAGGTGAGCGCAAGACCATATGAAATGCCGAAAAGCCCGCCCTGGCACTCTGGGTTCAATCTGGAGCACACCGTAATTTAAGCTACGGGCAAAAAATTCTGATATCCAGTTCTGGGCCAGTGTCAAAAGACAAGTGATGAGTGCTGAGGACTGAGCAAAAATTTTTGCCCGACACTTTATTCAAATAGCCTCTGGCATCTGTCCTCTGACATCTGTCTTCTGATATCTAACCTGTGAAACCCTGAAGGTATTTCTTTCACCTTTTACAAAAATGCATCTGAAATGGTAATTGCCGCGGCAGAGCCGACACCAATTGGGTAGCCTGAAATGGATTATTTCAACATTTTAAGCTTAAAACAGGAACCATTTTCGAATTCACCCGATCCCGAGTTTTTCTTTCATTCCCGGGAGCATCTGGAGTGTTTGCAGAAACTGGAACTTTCGCTCCTTTTGCGCCGGGGCCTGAATGTCATCATCGGTGATGTGGGCACCGGTAAAACCACCCTCTGCCGCCAGTTGATACGCCGCTTTGCCAAGCGGGAGGAAATCAAAACCCATCTCATTTTAGATCCGTACTTTCTGGATGCACTCGAATTATTAACCACCGTGGGCAAAATGATTATGGGCCCCCAGGTCAAACTCGGCACCAACGAGTGGCAAATCAAAGAACAAATCAAGCAGTTCCTTTTCAAGCAAGGGGTCGAGGAAAATAAAACGACGGTGCTGATTATTGATGAGGGTCAGAAAATACCGGTTTTTTGCCTGGAGATTCTACGCGAATTTTTAAACTACGAAACCAATGAATTCAAATTGCTGCAAATTATTATCTTTGCTCAAAAAGAATTTGAAAATACGATTAAAAAATATGCCAATTTTGCAGATCGAATCAATCTCTACCATTACTTAAAACCCTTAAGCTTCCGCGACACGCGGCTGATGATCAAATACCGGCTGGAAAAATCTAAGGATACCAACAAGAAGATCGACATATTCAGCTACCCGGCCCTATTGACCATCTACCGCAAGACCGGCGGTTATCCCCGTAAAATCATAAATTTGTGCCATCACTGCGTTCTGACGATGATCGTCCAAAATCGATCCACCGTCGGCTATCGCCTGGTCCGCTCGTGCATCAAACGA
>JASFIU010000439.1:0-4318 GCA_050122495.1 Desulfobacterales bacterium
CTCTGGATCAAACCGGCGCCGCCAGACTGATCGCTGAAGGCGTTGTCAGCCTGGTTGGCCCGTTTGGACCCAGAGCGGTTATGACCGGCCTGGTGGCGTTAACATTTTTGGCGACATGCTTTGTGCCGACGGCCGCCCTGGTGGTGCTCATGGCACCCATTGTCCTGAACACTTCCATGGATATGGGGCTTTCCCCGCATGCGTTCATGATGGCGATTGCCATGGCGGCATCCGCCAGTTTTATGACCCCAATATCCCATCCGGCCAACATCCTGGTGATGGGACCCGGTGGTTATCGTTTTTTGGATTATTTCAAAATCGGCGGTTTATTGACACTGGTCATTCTGTTAATCATCGTGGGCGTCCTGCCGCTTTTTTGGCCGCTTTTTCGATAAGTATGGCTGTTATTATGTCCCACGAAGATGCTGCAAACGTCGTGTGGGATATTTTCGTGCGGTTGAGTTCTCTAAGGGTTTCTGGCCACTGGCCACTGGTTCCTGGTGGCTGGTATCTTGGCACTGGCTGCTTGTCTCTGAGTCGGCCAGCAGCAAGAAACCAGTAGCAAGAAGCCAAAATAAGATTGTGTTTTGTAAATTATTTGTGGACACAACACTAGTTGAATCTTGAATAAAAGGCACCATAACAACTTTTAATAAGGAGGTATCCGATGGCATATCGATTTCATCACCTGCATATCATCTGCAAGGACCTTGAAAAAATGATCACCTTTTTTACCGAAAACTTGGGCGCGAACCTGGTCCGGCGAAAGAAATTTGGAACCGCTGACGGTGCTTCCCTCGACCTTCAGGGCACCACCGTTAATTTAAGAGTTAGCAGAGAGGATGACGAAATGGTGGGAGATGCCTCCCAATCAAGGTATGGTTATGATCATATCGGTCTGGAGGTTGAAGATATCGACTCCGCATTCAAAGACTTGCAGGCACAAGGATTTTCATTTCCGGTACCGCCAACCGATATACCCAATCTGAGAATCGCCTTTTTCAAAGGCGCCGAGGATATTACCATCGAGCTGGTTCAGCCCTTGTCATAACAGGAGCAAATTCAAGGCAATATGAAAGAATTCCCTGAATGGCAACCATTTGGCATTAAAGTGTATTAAGAGGTTGCCACCTGATGCATATGAACATCCCGTTGCGGGAAAGGTATGGACACCCCCTCAGCATCAAACCGCTCTTTAACCGAGCGGGTGATATCCCAGTATACATCCCAATAATTATCCGTTAGGACCCATGGCCGCACGACAAAATTAACCGATGAATCCCCCAGTTCGTGAACCTTAACGATGGGTTCAGGGTCCTTCAGGACGGCATCATGCTTGATCACAATTTCTTCCAGAATGCCCTGGGCTTTGGATATGTCGTCATTATACCCGATTCCGAAAACCATATCCACCCGGCGTTTGTCCGAACCGGTCGCATTGATAATCTTATCTCCCCAGATCATATTGTTGGGCACGACCACTTTCTGATTGTCTAATGTCTTCAACGTAGTTGAAACAATCGTCATGGCATCTACTTGTCCGAAAGAGTCACCAATTTCCACCAAATCGCCAACGTCATAAGGCCGGTATATCAAAATCATAATACCGGCTGCAAAATTGCTGAGTGTGCCCTGCAGTGCAAAGCCGACAATAAAGCCGGCCGCCCCGATAGCAGCCAGAAGAGGACCAATATTAATTCCCAGCATGGATAATGCCACCACAAAACCCACGATGAAAATGATTTTACGGGTGATATTTACAATAAAATCTTTTAAAAGTTCTGAAGCGCCATTAATTCTAGCGACAGCCTTTTTAACGGCTTTAGCGATCAAAACGGCCAGCATCCATGCAAACAGCACGATAACGACAAAAAGAACAAATTGTTTGATCCATCGAAGGCCGCCTTCAGTTGAAGTTAACCAGCCGCCAATCAAGGCCCAGTTAGCCCGAAGCGCACCCAGCCTTAAATCAATCCCGGATATAGATCCAATATATGCTTCGTAATCCTCGACTTTCCCGCCTTTGCGTCTGAATTCTTCAATAACCGCCTTGAGACGGTCGGCCAGAGCGGTCTGCCGCTCGTCAAGCTCGGTCACGGACTCAAGCAACTTGGCTTTCCTCTCATCATTCTCTGCTTTTAATACCGCGATTTGCGCATCACTTAATTTTTGGCTGTGCTTTTTTAATACCTGCAGCCAGCCATCGGCTTCAACGGACAAATCATCTTTGGTCAAAGGTTTAAGGCGATACTCCAATTCGGCGACGGATATGTCGAGGTTATTTGTTGTTAACGGTTTTGCAGGCGCTTTTTTCTCTTTTTCAGCAGCAATGCCCACAAAGGGTACCAGAATAACGGCCCACATCAATATGAGAATCTGAAAGTTCCTCCCATCGCCAAAGGATTTGATCGATACCATTTTTTTCTCCTATTCCCTGCTCAATGTATGCTGTTCTTACTCAACCAGAGATCACTTCAATATTCCTAAGAAGGGTAATCATAAATGAAAAATAGTCAAAACTAGATGGCGGTCGATAAAAAAAAATTAAAAAATGAACGTCAGCATGCCGAAGCGCCCTGACATTCTTGCCATAGCTGTACTTCCGATCTTAATTAACTGAGAATCTTACTGCGTTCGGGATCATACAGCGCCCGATTGGGTTCCCGCCTGGCTGGGAAAATTTCGGTATACGCCTCTATTTCATAACCATCGGTATGATCGGCTTCGCCTGCAGGAATATATCCATAGGCAATGGTTTTTCCGACACTGTAACCGTAGCCGCAGCTGGTGGTCACTCCGACGACTTTGCCTCTGTGAACAATCGGTTCACTGCCGCGAAGCATCACCGGCTTTTGCGCATCGATCGTAAAGGTGCACAGTTTCCACTGCGGCCCCTCGTCTTTGACTTTAACCAGCGCCTCCCGGCCAAGAAAGTCTCCCTTTTGCAGGGATACGCAGAATCCAAGCCCGGCGTCATAAGGCGTGTATTCAGGGGTCAGTTCGGAGCCCCAGAGACAATAACCTTTTTCAAAATGCAGCGAGTTAATCGCCCGATAGCCGGCATTGGTCACGCCTAGATCTCGACCGGCATCCCAGAGGGTCTCATAAACGTGGCAGGCAAATTCGGTCGGAACATAAAGCTCATAGCCCAGCTCACCCACAAAGGTAACCCGCATCACATTGACAGGCGCATCGCCGACACTGATTTCTTTACATTTGCCATACCGAAAGTTTTGGTTGCCGATATCATCGGCGGTCACGCTTTCAAGCAGATTGCGAGATTGGGGCCCGATCACATTAATCACCGCCAGCGCCGCAGTAACGTCTCGCAACGAAACACTGCCGTCGGCGGGTAGATGCTGTTTTATCCATTGCGAATCATGCAGCCCGAAAGCCGTTCCGGTTATCAGCAAGAATCGATCCTCAGCCAGTCGTGCGACCGTAATATCCGCTTCAATCGTGCCGCGCGCGTTGCATAGCTGGGTATAGGTGACATTGCCAACCGGTTTGTCAATGTTGTTGGCCGCCAGCCAGTCTAAAAATTCCAGAGCCTTGGGCCCTGCAATTTCGAATTTGTTAAATGATGATTGATCGATCAGCACGACATTTTCACGTGCGGCCTGGTGCTCTTTGCCGACATGTTCAAACCAGTTGGGAATTCCAAAAGTCAGCTCGTCTTTAGGCTCAATGCCATCAGGCGCGAACCAGTTGGGTCGCTCCCATCCGTATTTCGCACCGAATACCGCGCCCCGGTCCTTTAGGAGGTAATACAGCGGACTGCGCCGGACACCCCGCGCTGTATCATGCTCCTCGTTGGGCCAATGAATGGTGTAATGCTTGCCGTAGATTTCAGCTGTGCGCGCCCGGTTGTAAGACCGGCTGCGGTGGTGCGGGCCGAACCGGCGGATATCCAGGGGCCAGATATTGAGGCTCGGCTCGCCCTCGATAATCCACTCGGCCATCATACGACCGGCCCCGCCGCCGGCGGCAATACCAAAAGCATTGAAACCCACGGCCACAAAGCAGTTATCCAGCTCCGGCGCCGGCCCCATGATGGCATTGCCATCCGGGGTAAAGGCCTCCGGGCCGTTGATTAATTCGGAAATGCCCGCTTTCTCGAGGCAGGGTGTGCGCTGCATGGCCGGTCGGGAGAGCTGCTCAAAGTGATCATAATCGGAAGATAGCAGCCGGGAGGTGAAGTCATTGGGCACCCCATCGACGGCCCAGGGGATACCGTTTCTTTCATAACCGCCCATCACTAGCCCGCCGACTTCTTCTTTGTAGTAGATCAGATTGTCTTTGTCGCGAATCGTTGGCA
>JASFIU010000440.1:0-4302 GCA_050122495.1 Desulfobacterales bacterium
CATGCGCGTTCAGAAAGAAACGCCCCAGGACGTGATCTACCTTGAGTTCCGGGACGCAGCGACCTATCTGAAAGACCATAACTTTGAGGCGGCGGTTTCGTTCCCGGTAAACCACCGATCGACCGCCCTTTTGGCCGCTACCGAAAAAGATGATCAGGGACGGTTCATTGTCACCGCTCTGGCAACCGACGGCGGTGCAATTCCCAGAAACTTTTTGCTCAGCCACGGTCTCTGTCTGGTTCGATTTGACGCCCTGACCCTGTCCGAATTGGTGCATAAATGTTGCTGGGCGCCGGCCCGGATGCTGGGCCTGCCCAACAAGGGCCATCTGGCACCCGGCGCCGATGCGGATATTGTCGTCACGGATCCGGCCACCCACCAGGCCGTTTTGACCGTGGCCGGCGGCAATGTCGTTATGGCCGACGGGCGGGTCCTTGGCTCAGGCGGCACGCTTATCGCAACACCGCAAGTTCATAAAAAACTCCAGGCCCAAAATGTGCAGGTTGGTGTCGCCAATTTAGCCGGCAGTCTATTCTATAATGCACCCGAAATTTAATTCGGCGTTTTCCAACCGAACCAATTAAGACACAGCCCTGCCTTTGTTTTTTTCCGGATTGTCAGGATTTAACTTTCTGATTTTGAAAATTATTAAATTGGCTTTAAAACATTTAGATCTTGTTCGAGGGCAAGGCTAGGAGGAGGAGAAAAAGCGCAGCGTACATTTAGTACGTAAACGCATTTCGACGACGACTAACGCCGCCCTCGGGCAAGAGATAAATGTTTTAAAGCCAATTTTAGAGGTCTTTGAGCAGTTTGTTGGCCGGCGATTCCGCCATGGCTTCGCTGAAGTCTTTTAGCGCATCGAACAGGGCCCGGTGATCCTCGGTTCTGGCAACCGGTATGTCTTCGGTCCCCTTATGATCGAGCGCTGCTAAGACGAATTGAATGGTCATCTTGTTGATGTCGCAGGCGGGTTGATAGGCGAATTCTTTATCGGTTTCTGTCCGGATTTCGGACACCAGATCGCTCGCAACCAGATCAAATAGGATGCTATGCACCAGACGTATCGGTATTTCTAACTGGCCGGAAATCTGTATATCCGTCAATGGTTTGTCGCCGTTTGCGAATTTTTTGATCAGCAGATGAACAATTTGTAAGGTCAGCAATTTTTTAAAACCGGGACTGACTTTAAGAGAATCCGGCTCATACTCATAGGTATTCACATTCTGATTGGCAAAGGAAAGCTCGGCGCCGAAAAGCACAATCCACCAGCTGATTTGAACCCACATTAGAAACAGCGGCAGGGCGGCAAAACTCCCGTAAATGGCATTGAATTTTGCGGCACCGATTTGAAAGCTAATATACGCCCCCTGGGCAATCTGGTAAAGCGTCCCGGCAACCACCCCACCGAGTAAGCCGGCCTTAAAATGGACCTTGGTATTGGGCATGATGATATAGAGAATGGTAAATAGTGCCCAGATCAGCACATAGGGTGTGTACTTCAGTAAAAAAGAAATCAGCGGACCAACGGCGCCCAGCATTTCCACTTCCTGAGTTATTTGCGTAACCCGGGTTGTGATAAATACGGTCGCACTGCCGCTCATCAGCACCAAAACGGGACTGATCAGCATGATTGACAGGTAGTCACTAAATTTCCTGCCCCAGCTTCGCTGCTTTTTAATTTCCCAGATATCGTTTAAAGCCATTTCAATATGACCGAGGACCTTGAGCACCGACCAAAAAAGAACCAAGAGGCCAATTCCGGCAATGAGACCGCCCCGGGTTTGCTCCAGCAGCGAATTCGAGAAACGAATGACCTGGCTTAAAACTTCTTCCTGCCCGGGAAACCTTTCGAAAAGCTGGGTTTCCAACCTTTTTTCGAAGCCAAAACCCTTGGCAACACCAAAAAACATGGCGACGACCGGAACGATGGAAAGCAGGGTATAAAACGTCAAAGAAGATGCCCGCAGTAAACAGCGGTCTTCATTAAAACCGCGAATTGCTAGAATGATAATTCGGAGTTGCTTAATCAGAAAGGATCTGCCGAAGGGCAGATCTTCAAGCCGAATGCGCCAGATGTCAAGCCGGATAAAAGAAAAAAAATTGGAAATTAAATTCCCGATACCCTGTTTTGGCGTCTGTTTCACTTTGAGCACCTTTAAATATAGCGTCAGTGGTGTGTTGTCTGTTGTCCGTTGTAAAAGATTCGAAACCCAACGGACGACCAACAACGGACAACTGACAAGCCGAACTTAGCTCTTATGTTAATTTAGCATAGTGAAAATTATTTATTGGGGATGCCAGTTTATTTTATACCCTTTAATACAGCATACGTCTTCATAAAAGCCGGAAAACCGGCGGTCGGGATCAGCAGCAATAAGGCATGCCTGATTTCAGCTTCGTCAACACCCGCTGACTTGGCTTTACGAATATGGGTCTCCAGGGCACGTTTATGGTTGCAGGCACCGGAGATCGCAATTTTGACCAGCCAGCGACTTTTTTCGTCCAAGGGCCCGCCCTTTTCGTGAACTTCTTTTCCCAAAGCCTCATGTTTTTCGTGGATCCCCGGAAATTCTTCTTTAAACTGGCTGAAAATTTTATGAACATCATCCATAATGTCTTTCCTTTATCATATGTATGTTGACAGAATATTAAAGTGAACAATTTTGGAATGTTGCCAGCATAGCAATATCTTAAAGGGTTGTAAATAAAGGTGTCGAATCTGATTATGGGGTTGAACTTTTTTTCTGAATTAATATACATTGGAACACCGTGGATATAAAGAACTTCTCTCGCATAAATCCTTGAACGCTGAGCACAAAACAATCAGAACCAAAAGGAGTGCAAGATGCAACTCATCGGGGAAATGCTCAATAACACAGTAAAGGCCTATCCTGAAAAATCAGCGATGATTTTCGGAGCCTCCACTTGGTCATATCAAAAATTAAATGAAAAAATCAATATACTCGCCGCTGGCCTAAAAAAACTGGGCATCGACAAAGGCGCTCGCGTAATGGTCCAGTTAAAAAACGGCCCGGAAATTATTATTGCCCATTATGCCATCATTAAAGCGGGTGCGATTGTCGTCCCCTTAAATGTAATGTACGTTGCCCACGAAATCACCTATATCGGTAACGACACAGAGGCGCAGGCGATAATTTTAGATCGTGATTTTCTTCCGCTGCTTCAAAATATTCGCCCAGAGTTGCCGGCCTTAAAAACGGTCATCGTTGTCGGCGATAATGCGCCTGAAGGCACCATTCGATTCCAGGATTTAATTTCGGCATCCGATGATCAAGATGTCTCCAACGATGCCGATTTTGACGATATCATCAGCATTATCTACACATCGGGCACAACCGGCCGACCCAAAGGCGCCACTCAAACCCATCGGTCGATCCTGACCTGCGTTCAGGCCATGTCTGATTTTAACAAATTCACCCATGAGGATGGATTGCTGTGCGCCTTGCCGTTGTTTAATAATTTTGCCATCAATGTAGTGATGATGTCGGCCTTTTTCACCGGCAGCACGCTCATCGTGGTGGACCGATTTGAAGCCCAAAAAGTCCTTAAAAACATGTCCGCACACCAGGCCACTTATTTTGCCGGAACACCGACCATGTATGTATATCTTCTTCAGGCTTACGACCCTGCAAAGCACGACATGACCGCCATGCGGGTTGTAAACTGCGGCGGCGCTCACTGTCCTGCCAAGCTAATCGAGGATGTGGAAAAAACATTTGGCGTCATATTTATGGATGGTTACGGGCAAACCGAAGCCTGCGGATTCACAACGCTGAATCCGATTGTCGGTGTCCGCAAAAAAGAGTCCGTAGGGGTTCCCATCTCCAATGTTTGGATTAAAATTGTAGACGATAATTTTGCAGAATCGCCTGCCGGAACGGTCGGCGAAATCTTATTGAAAGGCGATGTTTTCTCTGTTCACGGATACTGGCGCAAACCGGATATAAATTCAGAAACCTACAAAGAAGGATGGTTTTGCAGTGGTGACCTGGGTTATGTCGACGAAGACAACTACCTGTATGTGGTGGACCGCAAACAGGATCTCATTATCACGGGCGGTCAAAATATATATCCGGTAGAAATTGAAGAGATCCTTTATACGCATCCATCAGTTGCTCTGGCAGCGGTCATCGGAATACCGGACGCGGTTAAGGGAGAACTGGCAAAAGCATATATCGTGGTCAAAGAGGGCGCCCAGGTAACAGAAGGAGAACTCATTGAATATGTGAGAAGTCGTATTGCAAAATATAAAGCCCCTCGATTGGTCGAGTTTGTAAG
>JASFIU010000441.1:0-4301 GCA_050122495.1 Desulfobacterales bacterium
TTGAAATTTCAATTCTGGTGATTTGCTTTTGATCCAGGCCGGCGATCTGGGGCAGTTGATAATGGGTGCGATCGGAGCTGCGCGTTAACAAATAAGCCGACAGTCCAACGATGATGAGAATGAGGATGATGTACTCTTTTTTAAGCTTCATTTTTTCTTTTTCCACTCACCAGTTCAGAGGTTTAACATTCTGGGTGTTATAACGACTGGTTTCAGGTGTCAGGTTTCGGGTGTCAGCAAAATTGAAAGATCTGAAACCTGAAACCTGACACCTGAACCGCCTCCGGCGGAACCCTGGATCTATGACTTTTGAAACATCATCTGAATATTTTTCTTGCGGCTATGCCGGCGAAACCATACGAGGATGCCGAAAAGGACGACAAAAGCCGGCAGGCCGACGATATTTAATGTTTTGACAAACGTTTTTGTTCCGGCTTTGCTATCATCCAGCGGGTTGAAGCGCTGCTCTTTCCCGCGCATGACCGCGATATCTTCACGTCCGTTTAAGTAATCGATGACGTTCAGTATATAGGTCGCGTTGGGTCCCCTGCCGGTGGCGTCCAGCACATTGTCTTTAAGCATATCCGCAGAGGCCATTAGAAAGATTTTGCCGGGTTTGCCTTTGGCGACAAATTGGCCGTCGCTTTGGATTTTAGAAATATCGACTTCAGATTGGGTGCCGGCAACGGTGGCTTCATCCGGGGACGGTTGTTTGTCGGCCGCATTATCTTTTTCATCGGACGCCTCTTCCTCGATTTTTTTTACCGGAATGGGTTTGTCGGCAAAGTAACTCGGGAATTCACCCGCCAGGATGTAAGCCAGCGGTTTGCTCTGCATATCGTCTTCTGAAGACGGCGGCTGGATGAACATCGGGTTCAATGTAATTCGTCCGCTCATTTCCCATGATTTTTCCGAGGAAGCGACCAATCGGGTTGCTTCCAGGCCATTGGCCGTCAGCCTTTCGGTATCCAATTCCAGGGGCGACACCTTTAAGGCGATCATCCCCTTGATGCTCTTCATAAAATCCAGTTCATTGTTGATAAACCGGCTTTTGATAATCGGGGCAAAATAAATCGGCCGCTCACCCCCGCCGAGTTGCGCCGGAAGCGTCTGACGGTAACAATTTTCGTCCATGACATAGGATTGTTTAATCCGAATTCCATAATGGCTCAAAAGTTTCTCGAGCCCGGTATCTAAAGGGACATAGACCGGCTGCTGGCCGCCGAAGTTTCCGCCCTGCGGGTTGCCGGGCCGCATCTCCATGAATCGATCGAGAAATAGGACCAGGTTTTTGCCCTTCATCAAAAACTGGTCGATTTGAAACAGTTCGTAGTCTGAAAAGGGCAGGGTGGGCCGGGCGATAACCATGGATCTGAGATTATCGGGAATGAATTCCTCTTTAAGATTGATCTCCTTTAAGCTGTAGTTCTGTGAGACCAATGATCGAAAATTCATCAGCGTTTCCTGGCTTTGTAAGGCGGCCGGACTCATCTGCGAGCCCCTGCTCAGATTCAGGGTACCGTGTTCCGCCAGATAACCCAGGTCTTCATTGATGTCGATGAGGGCTTCAATATTTTTTTCGATGGTCTCCCGGGCTTCTTTCATACTCATTAACTGGTATTGGGTGCCGAGAATCGGGATCTTGATCACCTGCAGCAGACGGGTGACTAAAGCCTTTTCCCCAAACTCCATTACCAGACCGATGGAGCCTTTTCCGGGAGGGACCGCGCCTTTTGCCAGCTGCGGCCATGTTACGGTCATAATGTTGTATTTTTTAGCGATGGCTTCCCGGTCTGCATCCGTAGACGGATCCAAATATTCAAATTCGAGTTTATCATAATTTTTAAGGTTTAATTCCTGTACCATTTTTTCCAACTGATCGGGAATTTTGGAAAGCTGTTTTATACCGATGTAAGGGGCCATCTGAAATAGGGAGGAGGACAAATACAGCTTAATGCGGATTTTATCCTGCAACCCCAGCAGCGCGCTTACTTTGTTGTTAAGTTTCTGGATGGCGGTCGTCATCTTATATTCCAGCCCATCGGTTGAGGATATAGTCGGAATACGCTCGATCAAATCCCCGTGAATAAGCACCATCCCCATATAGGCCCGCTGAAATTTGACCTCATCTTTTTCAATGGCTTGAATTTGGACCGGATGAATTCCGTAATTATTGGCGAGCCTCTGGTTTTCCTGGGTCTCTTCAGTTAATTCGCCTTCTTCAGCACTGACGTCATAAAAGTGATAATTAAAATACCGACTGGCATAGATGCCATATTCCTCGAGCAGGTCATGCAGGTAGCGCTCGGTATTATTGTGGGGCGCCGGCAGGTTTTTGGTAAAAAAAACTTTTACCGTTAAAGGTTCGGACAGGGTGGATACCACTTTTTTGCTGGCTTCGGAGATCGAGTACATCTTGTTGGCGGTCAGGTCGAATCTGAAGAATAGCGTGATGCCCGCAATGTTAACCAGTACAACGATGATGAGATATACCAGAAATCTAAGATATTTTTCCGATCCTTTTTTCGGTAACATTTCTTGCTCCTTAATGTCTCTGCTGCAGGGCGAGATGGGCCCCGAAAAGACCTACAAAACAGACGCTTACAAAGTACAGAATGTCTCGAGAATCAATGATGCCTTTGGCAATATTCTGAAAATGAAAATCAGCCCCCAGGTAAGAAAAAAAGCCCAGCAACGACTGGGGCAGGAAAAAAAGCATTTTATCGATCAGGGTCAGCGTAAAACAAATCAACAGCCCGATGATAAAGGCAATGATCTGGTTGCGGGTGAGCGCCGAGGCAAACAGTCCAACGCCTGAAAAAGCGGCACCCAGAAAAACGGCCCCGATGTATCCGCCCACAACCGGTCCCCAGTCCAGTTGCCCCATGAAGGCGACAGTCAGCGGATAAGCCAGTGTCGGGATCAGCATGGCAACGATGAGGGCAAGGCTGGCAAAAAATTTCCCAAGAATGACATCTCCGCAGGTGACCGGCATGGTGAGCAGGATTTCATCCGAACCGACGTTTAATTCCTCTGATATCAATCGCATGGTAATGGCCGGGATGACGAAAGCAAAAACAATCGGCAGGAGGGTATAAAAAGTGCGCAGGTTGGCCTGGTTGAAAAGGAAAAATGTCGAAAAAAAGAACCAGCCGGTGACAAAAAGAAATATCGAAATGACGATATAGGCAATCGGGGATACAAAATACGCACTAAATTCCTTGCGGAAGATATGGGCAACCTGGCGCATGTTAGTTCTCCTTGGTAAGCTCGCGGAAAATGTTTTCCAATGACCGGGTCTCCTGATGAAAATCTAGCAGTATCCAGTCGGTTTCCTTTATCTTTTGATAGACGTCCGGACGCAGGTCACCTGCTGACCGGCAGGCGACGCCGACTTCTAATTCAGAATCGGTTTCTCCAATTTGGGTTACACGTTCAACCCCGTCAATTGCACTTAAGCTGGCTTCTACGGTTTTAAAATCTGCATTTTGGAGGCAAAGATGCACAATGCTTTTGCCGCTCGAGGATTGCTTCAGATTTTCGGTGCTGCCGTCAGCAACGATTTGGCCCTGATTGATGATCACAATCCGGTCGCAGGTTGCCTCGGCTTCACTCAAAATGTGGGTTGAAAGGATGATGGTTTTTTCTTTGCCGATTTCTTTGATAATTTTTCGAATCTCCACAATCTGGTTGGGGTCCAGGCCGGAGGTGGGTTCATCAAAGATCAAAACTTCAGGGTCATTCATCATGGCATGGGCCAATCCCACCCGCTGTTTGTAACCCTTGGAAAGCTCGCCAATCGGTTGGCTCATGACTTCGTTGATGCCGCAAAGATCAGCCAGTTGACGGATGCGTGCAAGCTGATGGGCACGATCAATTTCCCGGATGGCGGCCACATATTTGAGGTAATCAAAAACCAGCATGTCATGATATAACGGGGCCGATTCCGGTAGATAGCCTAACAGTTTCTTAATTTCCAGTACATGTTTATCAATGCTTAAGCCTTTGATATTGATGCTGCCCGAGCTGGGCTGCAGATAGCCCGTAAGCATTCGCAGGGTTGTGGTTTTGCCGGCGCCATTGGGGCCCAGCAACCCCAGGATTTCGCCCTTTTGAATGTCGAAATTGATCTGATTCACCGCACAGAATTGGCTATAATATTTGGTCAGATTTTCGACCTGAATCATTGTTAAATCTCCCTTTTTAGGTGTGCCTCAAATCGGCATCGATGATCTTGGCTGTTTTTTTCTGAGAAACCAGGATATGGGCATGTGGCTATAAAAAAACAAAGCGCAGGTGTC
>JASFIU010000442.1:0-4298 GCA_050122495.1 Desulfobacterales bacterium
GTCAATTCCACTCAAAAGGCTGTCACGGTCCGCCAATATTGAGAAAGTCTTCGGCAATGAACTTTGCGATAGACTCGCGGAGCTGTCAAGGTATGATGCCAGAAAAGGTGTGTTAGACGAGCATGAAAAGAAAAATATTGACGCCATTGCAGCGCTTATCAATGAGAGCGTCAATAAACGCCTGGAGACAGAGATTGAATTCTTCTCGGAATACGAATTTACAAAAGCGCTGGTCAGCGGGGAACCTGCCGGGTTTATTACATCAATTGCAGAGTCGCTTTCAAAATGGAAATCATCCCTACCAATTGAGGTCATCAGGGCAATCGAGCGGGAGCAGCTGAAGATCGCCTACCAAGTACCTGAAGGCGATGATCGCACCTATGGCACATCTCAACAAGCGTTAACTGAGCAAGAAAGCACAGGGGCTGCAGTTGGTTTTGTTGCTGCCTGGGCCGTGATTATTGGCTTGCTGGAGCTGGGCCGCGTAATCGGGGAGTGGCTGAGCGGAGAAAGTTTGGAGAAACACCGTTATGCCATGCCGGGTGGACTGATCGTCAACACGGAGACATACCTTAAGGTTCCCTGGCGAGGGTTTGAGATAGGCAACAATAACCAGCATTTCACCGCGCAATACAAGGTTGAAACCCAAGGCGGCCGGTTGGATGAGTTAAAAGTAATATTTGAGATGCGCTTCGAAGGCGGCGGCTTTGATAGGCTTGTTTATCCGGTTGAGGCCTTTAGCTGGGATCAGGAGCAGGGTGTTTATGATGTACAGCTCGATCCAGTCGGAAATTTGACGAGGTACCACCAAAAGCATGAATGTGAGCTGCAAAACACATTTTTTTTGGTAATTGCTGTTGGTGATGGAGTTGTTCATTATGGGGGTGATGGAATCATGACCGGTGCCGGCCTGATACCACATACTACGCTTGTTAGTATGGGCTACCCCTATTCCGTGCCTCCTGGTGAAAGCATCTGGCAGTATGGTGTTTCATTCTAGAAAAAGAGGGGGCGATGATGAATTTATGCGTTTCCATTCAATACGAGAAAAAATGCATATTTTCATAGCCGTCCCCATTTCCACCGTTCTCCGGCTTAACTAGTCCAGTTAAATACATCGAAGATGTGAAGCGAAAAAAGGAGGGACGTTGTTGATTTATTGCGTTTCTTAAGCGCATCGTAGAATTTCAATTAGCCCCGGTGCCTTTGGCGCAGCTCAAAGTTCATAGCTGAAAGCTCATTTGGGTGTGGGCTTTTTTGCCGAAGATGGCCATATTAGAAAATGGGTTGTGGGGGTTATGTTTTGGGTTTCGATTCCGGTGGGCTCTTGTTGCGATTGATGGGGTGTTTTAATTATCTCCTCAAGAAGATCTCTATTACCTTTGACGGTGATGTTGTAACGGTCAATTTTTTTTAGAATCAAATTTGCGGCATCCGGGGGTAAAAAAGGTTTTTCTTTGCTTAGATCCGGAGGGCAAAAGATACGGTTTTTGTCATTAAAGAGAGCACGTCCTTTGGTTTTTGTGAAATTCAACTGACTGCCATGTTCGGTTGATATAATCCTGACTTTTTTTATCTCGCTCCAGTAAAGTTGGATTTCCTTGCCGGAAGGCTTTTTTTTGACAATTTTCTGGTTTGTCAAAATGATGGCTGTTTTTGAATGCTGCCATATTTTGTAGGAGCAAAAAAGTGCGAAAGGACCACCCAAAATGGTGCATAATATGATGTAGCCTAAATCAGGCAGGCATTCCGTATTTCCCTGCCTAAGCGCTTTAATAAGGCATTCAGCTAATATTAGGAAGTAATCCGACGAGGTGGATAGACCCTCATTTTCGATGATGAAAATTGCCATAAAGAACACAACCAGCAGTGCCGGTGTCATAAGAATAACGGCCACCTGTTTTGATGGTGCGATCTTATTTTCAACAGTCAATATCGTTTGTTTTTTGCCGGGTTGCGCGACTTGCATCCGTTTTCGATGATCCTTTTCTCTTCATTTAAAAAATAGCATGTAGACGAATATCGGCGTGAGGACGGTGGCAATTAAAAGACAAGGCCACCACAATACATTTTTTATATGGTCACGCTTGCATTTTTTCTGCAATTTTCCGATTTCTGAAACGCTTAAAAATGGTGCTGCTTTGGAGAGCAGCTCCAACACGATGAAAGCATGCTTCAGGAGTAATTTATAATTTCCTTTTTCGCCATCAATTTGATGAAAAACAAATCCATTTCCATTGCCCTGGGCAGCGAATATACGACATTGGTTAAAGAAATCGAGAATATATGGCTTGTCAAACCACATTTGGGCTTTCTGGTCGCCTGTTACCCAAAATTTATGAAACCATTTATTGCGAATTAAAAACTTTGGGAATTTAAATGAGTTGGATTTAATGTGCACGGCCGGCGTCCAGGGATATCTATTAAAGCTCCACGAATAGAAATGAGGAGCCGGGCAGTCATCTACAATACATATTTCATATCCCTTATATTCACCGTGAAATCTGTGTATCGGTCGGATATATCCCCCAGGGTAATCCCATTGTCCATAATATCGATGCCGGTTTATATGTTTGCTAAACAACTCCATTTTAGATATCGGTTTCAAACCCAATTCTGTCTCTATTCTTTTTTCAAAATTTTTTAACCTGGCTCCTTCAAACCACCAGCCGAACACAATACACACAACTAAAAGCAGCCCTGCACCGCCACCGATATACATTATGCGGATAATCTCTGAGTGATCATCACTGCCATGCATCGATTCCAGGGCTATCCATATAATAGTAGCAACAAACAGGAGGCTCAAAAGTAAACCAAAAACCAATAGTGCAATATTTGTTTCTTTTAATTTTTCCATATTTTTGCTTCGCTGATATTTCTTTATTGTACTGAAATATAAGCGGTTTTTTCAGACTGTACCTGAAATAGCGTTTACGGATATCCGTGATCCGATTACTGGAGATCCATATCTTATATCGGGATTTTTGGCTTGATTCTTAAGTAACAGGAGTTACAACTTGAGGGGTTGAGTAAATTAGCCACGGATCCCGCGTCGCTCTTACGAGCTATGCAGGACAGGCCCTGCGTTGCTTTTAGCTATGCCGCGGCAAGCTCACACAAAAAATAAAACAAACAAAATTTATCCGCAGATTACGCAGATTACACAGATTTCTAAAAATAATCAGGTTAAATAGTTGATTGGTAATTAGTTGATTTGTTAAATAGTAATGTGTTCGGGGTCAAGCCTTGAATAGTGAATAACTTTTATGGATCGGTGCCTCAATTCACAATTCAAGGTTTGACACCCTTTTCCTTCGATTTTCGTTGGAAGAATCGAAGCCCGGAATGCGGGTAGGCCACAGCAAGCCATTGACAATACTTAAAAAGTTCAAAAAAAAGGGCCGATCTTTAGTCTTATCGGCCCCATTTTGGGGCTAATATGGGCATTTTAATAAATGCCAAGGTACGGTCCGTCCATGAAGCTAAAAATTTCTATTAAGTGCTGCGTTATTCATTTTCAATTACCCGGGCGACCTTGCCGCCGCATCGGGTGCACATGCCTCTGAGCACCAGCATGCCAGACTCTATTTTTCCGCTGACATTACCGATTTCGGTTATTTCCTTGCATTGTACACACCACACATTATTAAGAATTTTAAGGCGAATGTTAGCGGGGATGGTCCGCCAGATCTTTCTAGCCTGTGGTGTTAAATTGTCTTCAATTTTATTTTGCATTTTAGGGTCAATCCTTTATTTCCGACTTTTTTGCACGGCGCAGAATGGACTTCAATCTCTGCTCATAATGTTCCGGACCATGCCCGTACCGCCGCCCTCTTTTCTCTGCTTCAGCACTTTCCTGCAACCAATTTAAACACAGCAGCAATTCATGAATTCGTATGTCAGTCGCTGAAAGCTCGGCTCCGCCTCCGCGCCGGTAGCTTTTCAGTAAAAGTTCCAGGCCATTTCTGGTCCCTATCAGTTTTTGATCACCTCGGGTCACGATGGCCAAATCACTGGCCGGGTCACCAATCTCGGCAAACTCCCAATCAACGAGGGCAACCTGCCATCCATCGGGTGCTTCATGGCAAAGTATATTTTGCGGCAGTAAATCTCCGTGAAGCACAACCGATGGTCTGTTTTCCGGAAGACTGGATAATATCCATTCCTTTACCCTGAACGCCTCAGCGTATTTTTTAAACAGCTCCGGTGCAAGGCTGGCCAATTCATCGAGAATATGGGTTTTGCTGTTTTCAAAGGCCTTTAGATGACCGAACTTTCTGATTTCCATTTGGTGT
>JASFIU010000443.1:0-4297 GCA_050122495.1 Desulfobacterales bacterium
GATGGATGCACCATACTGACGATTGAAGGACTTCAAAAAGAATCTGAGCTTCATCCGTTGCAAAAAGCATTTGTCAGTGAATCCGCGGTACAATGCGGTTACTGCACACCCGGTATGATCATGGCCGCCAATGCACTGCTCAATAACGAAACTGAACCTACCGAGAATTCGATACGGAAATATCTAGCCAACAATCTTTGCCGGTGCACCGGTTACGACAGGCCTGTCAAAGCCGTCATCAAGGCGGCGAAAGACATGCAGGAGGACCTCCATGTCTGATTCTCATATTGCTGTGGGAAAATCCCTGCAACGGATCGACGGGGTCGACAAGGTTACCGGATCGGCCAAATACGCGACGGATATCAAGCTTGAAAATATGCTGCATGCAAAGCTTCTTCGCAGTCCCCATGCCCATGCCAAAGTAAAACGTATCGACACATCTGCCGCGGAAAAGTTAACCGGCGTCCGGGCCTTTGCCACTATTCTCGAGGTTCCCAAGGTAATTGAATACTGGTATTCTCTGCGAACCGAAAAAAAGAAAAAACAGATGTTTTTACGCGACAATGTGGTCCGCTTTATTGGAGACCCAGTATTGGCAGTCGCGGCTGATGATCAACAGACGCTTGACAGGGCCCTCTCCCGGGTAAAAGTAGAATATGAATCTTTGCCGGTCCTGCACGATCCGTTTAAGGCCATGGCAGAAAAAGTCCTCAAAATACACAGCCGGGGAAATGTCGCCTTTAAAGCTAAAAAAGTGTATGGCGACCTCCACGAGGGATTCAAAAACGCAGATATTATCATTGAAAATACGTACCGCACTTCGAAACAGAAGCATGCTGCGCTTGAACCCTTTGGAACCTGCATTGCGCGTTACCAATCCAACGGGAAACTGACGGTATACTCTTCTACCCAGCTACCACACTGGAGCCGGCATTATCTGGCCGGGGCACTGGAATTGCCCCTTAACAAAGTCAGGGTCATCAAACCGCATACCGGCGGGTCCTTTGGGGGTCGCTGTGGTCTTATTCATGGGCTGGAAGTGATGTGCAGCTGGCTTTCACGCCAGACGGGGCGACCCGTCCGAATGTCTTTTACCAGAGAAGAAGATTTTACTGCCACCGAAACCCGGCACCCCATGACCATAACGATGAAAACCGGTGCAACCCAGGATGGCATAATCACGGCCAATGATGTCGAGATCGTATCAGACGTCGGCGGGTACGGCACGCATCACATCGGGGTTATTGCAGACTGTTTGTCCACCGGCGTCGGTTTATACAAAATTCCACACTATCGCTTTTCAGCGACAGCTGTATTCACCAACAAATCCCCGTGCGGCGCTTTAAGAGGCTACGGCAATCCCCAGATGAATTTTGCCCAGGAATCTCAGATGGATATCATAGCCCAAAAACTTCGTATAGATCCGTTGGAACTTAGACTCAAAAATTACCGCCAGCTGGGTGAAATAGATCCTGTCCTGAACCAAGAGATCCGCAGTAACGGCTTGAAGGAATGTTTGGAAAAAGGCGCACAATCATCCGGCTGGAAGAAAAAGAGACGCCAAAAGCCGATCAAGGGCATCCGCAAGCGGGGAATCGGGCTTTCCATTGTGCTGCATGGTACGGGTGCCGGTAAAGCGTTACCCGATCCGGCTGCGGCAACGGTAATGATCAACGCGGACGGTAGTGTCAACCTGGTGACAGCGGCAGCAGATGAGGGCCAGGGCAACAGGACCGTTTTGGCTCAAATTGCATCGGAGACGCTGGGGATTGAATTCGATAAAATATCCGTTTCCGAGACCGATACGGAGACGACACCGCTGGATTGCGGCACCCATGGCAGCCGACAGGCCTACGGCGGTGGCCTTGCCGTCAGGGCAGCGGCAAGCGAAGCCCGCGAAAAGCTGCTGGCTTACGCAAACAAAAAACTGAGCGTCAAAGAGGATCAACTCCGAATTAAAGATGGAGCCATTTTTGAAACAACAAATCCAAAAAATAAAATCCTGATCAGTGATTTGATGCGGCAAATCCAGATTGAAGACATGAGCGTATGTGAACAGGTGATCGGCTCGGCAACCGGCGTTGCACCTGCCATGCCCGGTTATTACGGCGCCGTCTTCGCAGAAGTGGAAGTGGATACGGAGACTGGCGAAGTTAAAGTGTTGGAGCTAACGAGTGCTTTTGATGTGGGCCGGGCCATAAACCCGGACCTGGTCGAAGGACAAATCACGGGTGGCGCGATCATGGGTATAGGTTTTGCGCTTACCGAGAATCTGCTGATACGAGATGGACACATCCTAAACGGCAGTTTTGCCGATTACCGCCTTTTAAGAGCCTGTGATGTGCCTGAAATCGTACCCATTATCGTCGAGTCTAACGAACCGACCGGTCCTTTCGGTGCCAAGGGTATCGGGGAGGGTTGCATGGTGAACGTGGCGTCGGCCATATCCAATGCGATTTGTCACGCGACCGGGGTGAGGTTGACTGATTTATGCATGACACCTGAATCAATTCTTCAAGGTTTAACCGGAGATGAGATAACTTGACAGATAACTCCCAATTGGTCTTTCCTCAATTGGAGTAGGAGTTTTTAAACCGATGCCCGAATCCTTAGGTCGTACTCGTGTTATCCATGAAGGAAAGCGGCCTCCCTGCCTGAAATCACAGCAGCAATGCCGGGGCTGTTTTGGATGGCGCAATATGCTCAAAGCAGCTCAAACCGATAATTTCTGGCAAAGTTATCCATTCAGATGCTCCCTAACAGGCTTGACTCTTAAAGTCGCAGGAAAAAACAAATTAGGTAAATGACAAAATTCTTTTGCCTGAGAATTAATAGACTTTAAAAATAAATTTCAACCGGCCGCCCTGAATGGAATTAATGACAAGCGGGCGCTTGGCCTTGCCGTTTGACCCGATCGTAATGTTACCGATAATACCTGTAAAATTGGTCGTGGAGCGGATTTGGCGGTTGATGCAATCCCGGTCTGCGGGATCGCTGCAGCGGTTTATTGCGTCGGCCAAAATCGCATACCCTTCAACGCCAAGGGCCGCATAACTTGTCCTCGTTTCCTCGTAATTCTCCATATATTTTTTCCTTGCCCGTTCCCCGAAAGGCGTTAACGGCATACCGTGCGCAAAAAAATCGCTAGCCAGCATGCCTTCGACAAGATCAATATCCTCTTTGTGTTGCGCGAGCATCGTCGATATCAGTCCATCACCCCCCATCATCTCGGGCTTCCAATCCAGTTTGCGGACTTCGCGGACGACCCGGATCACATCTTTTACGCTTATGGGAAGGTAAAGCAGCTCCGGTTGATGATCGTAAACGCCTTTTATAATTTCGGGTAATTCGGTGGTTTCTTCAGTTAAAGATATCGAATCCGTAATTTCACCGCCGATGGATTTAAACTTCCTTTCAAATTCAGCTGCCAGATGGCTGGAGTAAACACTGGTCGGGTTGTTGAATGCGGCAACGGTATCGATGAGCAGGTCGTCTCTGACAAACAGGGCGGCGACGATTCCCTGAAAATCATCGTCAAAACCAAGCTGGCTGATAAATGTATTGTCTTTGGTGACATCCGGATGGGTGGCGAGGGCGGCCAAAATGGGCGTTTTATATTTATCGGCAATTTTTGCCATTGCCAGAACCGGTTTGCTGCTTGAAAATGTTACTATTGCCGACACGCTATGCGTTTCGACCAATTTTTTCAGCAGCTCGACCGTCAGGGCAGGGTCGTTCTTATCATCTTCCGCAACCAGCTCGACACGATCGCCATTCTGAAGATAAGGCTGCAATTGCCTGGCGGTTTCCATCCCTCTCAGGCCTTCGGTTCCGTAGGCCAGGACCGGGCCGCTAAATGGTCCAATGATTCCGATCTTTACGGTTTTGCCGGAAGGCTGAATTACCGGTTTCTGATCGCACCCGTCCAACCAGAAGACCAGGGAAAACAGGATTGAAAAATAGATTAAATTTTTCATGGCAACCTTACGGGATGTAAAAAGTTTTGAGTCGAATGATTAATTTCTTGTGGAGATTGGCCTGAATTTTCTTTTTAAACGCATTCAGGTCCTCACGGGTCAGTGGTTCGCGGGCCAATACATCCATCAGGATGATGCGGTTATCTCCGCGCCAGATTATGGATGCTTTAACAATAATAAGATATTTTTCATTCACTAAAAAGCGTTCTTTCCGCAAGCTCTGTTCAAAAGTCCGATCTTCCGCGATGCGGGAATAGGATAAATAAAGGGGAATCGAAATCAGTACCAGGAAGATAAATACGACCACCAGGCTGGCTTTT
>JASFIU010000444.1:0-4297 GCA_050122495.1 Desulfobacterales bacterium
TCCGATAAGATGTGATCAACCTATGCGACACATGCGTCAACTTATCTGAAAAGGATTTGCTACATCAAAAGCCCTATCAAAAAGAGGGTGTCAAATCATGTTTGAACAAAAGCCCGTCAAGATCTGACACCCTTTAATTTTGCTTGCAACCTGACGGTAATTTCTTTTATATCCTTTATTGGATAGGGAAATATCTTATACCACAATCGATAAAAGGGAGGATAAGGGACAATGACTGAATCCGGTCACGGCGAAAGCGTCGGTGCACTCCGCGCCATTGTTATAGATGTCAATAACTTAGAGATATGTGGTAAGTTCTGGTCCCAGGTTTTGGGAGCTGACATTCTCTGGCAGGTTGAGGGATACATACAACTCGGGCACAAGGGCGAGCGCCCCAAGTTGCTGCTCCAAAAAGTGCCGGAGCCCCACACACAGAAGAACCGCGTCCACATAGATCTGGACGTGCCCGACCTTGATGCGGCCGTCAGCCGCGTGCAGGAGCTGGGAGGCCGCAAACTCGAGGGATTTAATCAATTCGGCATCGAATGGGTCGTGATGGCGGACCCGGATGACAATGAGTTTTGTTTGGTCAAACACCCCAGGTAGCGGCCTTGAAGACTGCGATTTTTCAGATTGTGGCAGCATCAACAGCTCGAGAGGCTGAGGAAATTCTATAAGCTACTGAAATTACTTCGACTGTGGTTCCTAAATCATTCCGTCCATTGAACCAATCCTATAAGGCTCAATCCTAACCGGTTGAGCCGTTTTCATTTGAAACAGGGTTTAAATCAGAAAGAACGTATTTATCCTACCGTATTTACGACCCATATAATTCAGTTTCGCTTGAAATTTCCTATTTTTAGCCCCGCCCGTACGATCAGCATCAGATTTTTAAAATAATTGATACCTTAAAGCCTAAAAATACATAAAGATTTTGGTCGTACTTGCCGATATCACAGGTATCTCAAACCGGTTCTTTTGCGGATAAATATCGTCAATTTGGACAACCGGTATATCGCGATTCTTTGCCTCTACCGCAATTATAAAAAAATCCGAAATTTTCACGGCTGAGCATTGTCTGGATTCTAAGAACTTATCGAGTCCCGGGAGAAAAATGGAAAACAAGTCTATGGATTTTCGATCTGATGATAGAAAAAGTTCTGATTCTATCCTTTTGGCAAAAAATAAAGGGGATGAATGCGCGCCAACCCGGGATACCGTCAAGGATCAGATGCCGCTTCTCTCGACTTTGATCGAAACCATCCCCAATCCGGCTTACTATAAGAACACGCAGGGTGTATTTGTCGATTGTAACACGGCCTTTGCCGAAACCATACTGGGGGCGCCCTGCGAAGATATCGTGGGTCAATCCGTGTACGCGAATTCGAAAATCATCCCCCGGGCCCTGAACGAGATTTGCTCTAAGCACGATGAGAAACTGTTAAATCAACCCGGGCTGCAAGCTTATGAGACCGTTATAAAATGTGCGGATGGCGTCAAACGCGATTTTCTGATCAGCCAATCGACCTTCACCGATCACAACGGTACGGTAGCCGGCATTGTCAGCGTTATGCTGGATCTAACCGATAAAAATCGCGCCGAAAGGCTATTGCAGGATCGTACGAATGAATTGCAGAAGTCCAATGAAGAATTACAACGTCAGATAAAAAAGCGCAAAAAGGCCAAGCGAACGGTCAAAGAAGCGCACCACGAGATCGAGCACCTGATTTCATCTTTGCCGACCATTTTGATCGGGTTAACCCGTGAAAATGAGATCATTCACTGGAACGCCCTGGCCGAGAAGGTACTCGGTAAAGCGGCTGATGAGGTGATGGGGTTGGCGCTGAACCGGTGCGGACTTAAATGGGATTGGGACAGGATTGCAGACGGGATCGCCAAAAGCTTTGCCGAGGGCTCCAATGTCCGGGTGGACAACATCCTTTACCGCAATGCAGATGGTGAAGAGAGATATCTGGGGCTGACCATCACGCCGTTTAACGGGGGATCAAACAGCATCCTGGGCCTGACAATCATCGGGGCGGATATCACTGAACGCATCAAATTCCAGGCCCAGCTGCATCAATCCCAGAAGATGGAAGCCATCGGCCAGCTGGCCGCCGGTATCGCCCATGAAATCAATACACCCACCCAGTTTGTCGGTGACAATACCCGTTTTTTACAGGACTCTTTCGATGATTTGATCGAAATCTGCGGCCTGTATGATGAATTGATTAAAACAGCTAAATCCAGGTCTTTGTCCGATGAGCTTATTCAAAATTTCCAAAAGCGCCTGGATGAACTGGACATAGCCTATCTTGAAGAAGAGGTTCCCCTTTCGATCCAGCAGACGCTCAAGGGGATCGATCGGATCACCAATATCGTGCAGGCCATGAAAATATTTGCACATCCGGGCGGGGTTGAAAAGGAACCTATTGATATTAATAAAGAAATTAAAAAAACAATTACCATAACCCGCAATGAGTGGAAGTATGTTGCGCAGTTGGTGACCGATTTTGATTCCACATTACCATTGGTGCCCTGCTACCGGGCTGAATTTAACCAGGTGATTTTAAATCTGATTATTAATGCCGCCCATGCGATTGCCGACTTCAATGGCGATCATTCGTCTGAAAAAGGAACGATTACGATCAGCAGCGGTCATGATGGAAACTGGGCTGAAATTCGGATCAGCGATACCGGACACGGAATCCCGGCGGAGATCCGGCATCGAATATTTGATCTGTTTTTTACCACCAAAGAACCGGGCCGGGGAACCGGGCAGGGGCTGGCCATCGCCCATTCGGTCATTGTTGAAAAGCATAACGGACTCCTTAACCTCGAAACAGAGGAAGGCCGGGGCACCACGTTTGTGATCCGGCTGCCGATTGACAGCGATCAATTAGAAAATGAATAAGCCAACCAAAAAACGCATCTTATTTGTTGATGATGAGCCGATGGTGTTAAAAGGTCTCCAGCGGACGCTCCGGAAAATGCGTGCCGAATGGGAGATGACCTTCGCCTCCGGCAGTCGGGAAGCGCTGGATATCCTCGCGGCCAAACCCCATGATGTCATCGTTTCTGATTTAAGAATGCCGGAAATGGATGGATCCCAGTTGCTGGCTGAAGTAAAAAGTAAACATCCGGAGGTGGTCCGGATCATCCTTTCCGGGCAGGTGGAACAGGAAGCAACCTTTAAGTCCCTGCAGCTGGCGCATCAAAGCCTTTCAAAGCCCTGTGATGCCGACATATTAAAGCATACTTTAAATAAGCTGTTTGCTTTGCGAAATGTGCTGGAAGACGAATCGATCAAACGCATCGTTTCGCAAACCGAAACCCTTCCCAGCCTGCCGGCAGTCTATACCGAAATCATCAGCGAGCTGCAATCGCCGGCGCCGTCGGTTCAAAAAGTCGGCGACATCATATCCAACGACCTGGCCATGGCGGCTAAAATCCTGCAGGTCGTCAATTCGGCCTTTTTCGGGCTTGTCCGCAAAATCAGCAATCCAAAAGAAGCGGTCATGCTGCTGGGAACAGAAACCATCAAGGCCCTGGTACTTTCGGTGAAGATTTTTTCCGAGTTTAACCAAAAAAAGTTTGCCTGGTTTAGTTTCGACGATCTTTTTAATCACAGTATGTCGGTGAGTATGTTCGCTCAAACCATAACCAAGGAGGAGCAGCTGGATCAAAACCTGGTTAACCATTCGCTGATGGCCGGTATGTTTCACGATCTGGGAAAGCTTATCCTGGTCACCAATTTTCAAGAGCCTTATCAAAAGCTTTTGATTGAAGCCAAACAAACCGGGCAAAATCTGTGGGATCTGGAAAACGATTTGTTTGGTACCAGCCACGCCGAAATCGGTGCATACCTGATGGGGCTATGGGGGCTGGAGTTTCCCGTAATCGAAGCGATTGCTTATCATCACTGCCCCGGGAAAAGCCTGTCCAATTCAACCGGACTTCTAACCGCAGTACATTTTGGCGATGCATTCGATTGTTTAAAAAATGACAACCATGATCAGAGCAGCGGAAATGGATGGAGGCAACTGGATCGAGGATACTTTGACAATCTTGGGATAGCCGATCGAATACGTGATTGGCTGGCAGTTTGTAAGGGACTGACAGAAAGGAAGTTTTCATGAAAGACAAAGTTTTGCTGGTAGATGATGATGCCATGGTTCTGGCGGGTCTTAAGCGTCAGTTGCGGAATCAATTCAGCGTTGATACGGCGCTGAGCGGGGAAGAGGCTTTGAAACGGGTCCAGGAGAATGGACCTTATGCGGTGATTGTATCCGACTAT
>JASFIU010000445.1:0-4276 GCA_050122495.1 Desulfobacterales bacterium
TAAAAAGGCAGGCCCCACAAGCTTAAATCGCCGTGCCCCCGGGGCCTGCCTTTACTTCCGCCGATACCCCATTTAATGTTGCCGGGCAGATAAAATTCGGTATTACTCATGCTTTCTGCACCTCCGGCCACGATAATTTCCGCCTGCCCGGACTGGATCAGCGCTGCCGCCAGACGCACGACGTCCAATCCCGTGCAACAGCGGCGATCTATCGTAATCCCCGGTATGGACTCTGGCCAGCCTGCTTTGAGCAGGGCCATGCGGGCAATATTGACATATTCGCCGTTCTGGTAGGATTGCCCCATGATGACCTCATCCACCTCATCAGCTTGGATGTTTATCCTTTCTATGGCGGCGTTTAACACCAATGCAGCCAGATCGTAAGCCTCGACCGTTTTAAGTCCCCCCATATAGCGTCCGACAGGGGTTCTTACCGCACTTAGAATAACCGCTGGATTCATCAATTTTCTCCTTTTAAAAGATTGCGCGAAATAACCATCCGCTGGATTTCGCTGGTCCCTTCAAAGATCCGATACAGTCTGACATCCCGCAGATACATCTCAATTTGAAATTCTTTCAGGTAGCCCTCATCTTCAAATATATCCATCGCTTTATCTGCAACTTTGCTGGCCGTCTCCGTACAGAATAGTTTTACCATCGAGGCTTCATGGGTGACATTATTGCCCCGGTCCCTGAGCCAGGCCGAATGGTGGAGCATCTGGCGGGCAGAATAGATTTCGGTTGCCATGTCTGCCAGTGCAAACCGGTGTGCCTGCTTCTCGTCTTTGGGAACGCCTGCTTTTATTTTTGTTTTAACCCGTTCTATACAAAGCTCCAAAAGCTTTTGTGCAGCGCCCAGCGCGGCCGCTCCAATGGTCAACCTTCCTTTATCCAGTACCCGCATTGCAGTCTTAAAACCCTGACCCACCATGGTCATTCCGCCAATTACGTTTTCTTTCGGGACCCGACAGTTGCGGAAAATGAGTTCATTTGTAGGAGAGCCACGCATGCCCATCTTCAGATCCGATTTGGCAACCGTAAATCCCGGCATGTCTCTTTCGATAACAAAAGCCGTGAATCCTCCCCGGGTGCGCTTATTTTCATCTGTAACCGCAATTGTTGTAAAAATATCGGCAAAGGCGCCGTTGGTAATAAAAAGCTTGGTTCCGTTTAAAATCCAGAAATCGCCTTCCAGTACGGCACTCGTGCTGATCCGGCCTGCATCTGAACCCGCATCTGTTTCTGTTAGTGCAAATGCCGCAGTGGATCGACCTGACGCAATGCGGGGGAGGTACGTCTTTTTCTGCTCCTCTGTGCCATCAAATAATATTCCCATAGACCCGATACCGTTGCTGGTACCGATTCTTGAGCGAAAACAGGCATTGGCCCTGGCAAGTTCTTCATAAACCAATACTTCCGCCAGTGTTGAAAGCCCTAAACCGTCGTATTTTTGGGGGATTGAAAGACCGAATAGGCCCAGCTGTCGCATTTCTGCAACGATGGCTTCAGGTATGTTGCCCTGTTTTTCAATCTGCAAGGATATGGGGTCTAATCTCTCCTTCACAAACGTTCTCACCGTTTCAATTACTTTAAGCTGCCTTGCAGGAATCGCATATTCCATATTCGCTTATTTCCAATCGCTATACTTTCCTAAATCGAGGGCTCAACTCAGGACTTTGTTTCCATCCTTATCATACTGATACCAGCCTTTACCGGTTTTACGGCCCAGGTGGCCGGCCTTAACCTTGCGCCTTAACAAAAGGGGCGGGTACCAGCGGGAATCTCCGGTCTCATTGTACATGGCGGTCAAGGCGCCATAGGTCACATCCAGCCCCACCATATCGCCGGTCTCAAATATTCCCATTTTTCGGCCGAGACCCAATCGCATGCCTTTATCGACATCTTCGACTGAGACAACACCCTGTTCGACCAGGTTCATGGCCTCGATCGCTGAAGGAAAATTGATGCGGTTGATCGCGAATCCGGGCACATCCCGGTTCACCATGATGGGTTCTTTACCGATCTTTTTCACAAATTCATATCCGATCTCAGTGGTTTTATCCGTTGTCGAAATTCCTTTAATGACTTCAACCAGCTGCATCATGGGGACCGGACTAAAAAAATGTAGGCCCAGAACCCGGTCCGCGCGTTGGGTCACCGCAGCCAGCTCACTGATGGGTATGGCCGAGGTGTTGCTGGCCAGCAGTGTATGCGGAGGGCAACACTGGTCAAGTTCTTCAAAGATACGCTGTTTAAGTTCTAGTTGTTCGAAGACCGCTTCAATTGCCAGATCGACGTGCTTCGCCGGACCTAGATTTGTGGTCTGCGCGATGCGCTCTAGGATGGTTTCCTTTTTCTCAGTCAGATTGCCTTTTTCGATGAACTTGCCCACCGACCACTCAATGGTTTTGATCGCTTTATCAAGGGCTTGACGGGAGACATCGTTTAAAAATACCTGAATACCTGCCTGAGCGCACACCTGTGCAATACCGCTGCCCATAAGGCCGGAACCAATAACAATCACTTTTTTTATTTCCATAATTTTTCTCCGACGGTTGTTAAAATATTTAAATATTAATTCCTCCTATTTTACATGTCAGGGATAAATATATTTCAGGTTACGGTTGTCAGGATTTGAAACGGTGGCTAGGCCGGGATGCCTTTAGGCTGGGAAGCTGGGAGGCCAGGATGCTGGAAAGCTGAGTCACCGACCACCCGCAAAGCGGGTGGCTTGGATTTTACCGCCATAGGCGGGAAAATTTAAAGGCACACAGGTGACTTAATCGGTGAAAACAACGCGGTGGAACCGGAAGCAAAGCATCCGATTTGAAAACACCCAATTATTTGCATGCCTTTCAGCCTTCTAGCCTCCAAGCTTCCCAGCTTTAGAGGCCTAGATATGTTTTACGCAGAACCTCATCCTGCAGCAATTTTTCACCCGTTCCTTCGGCAATGATCTTTCCGGAAGAAAGAACATAGTTACGGGAAGCCATTTTAAAAACAGTACTGACCTCCTGTTCCACCAGCAGGATCGTGATACCGAGATTTCGGATTTCCATGATTTTTTCAAACACTTCTGCTCTCAAAATCGGTGCGAGTCCAGTGGACGGTTCATCGATGCACAAAAGCTTGGGTCCGGACATCATCGCGCGCCCAATGGCGAGCATTTGCTGCTCACCGCCTGAGAGCGTCCCGGAGATTTGTTTCGACCGCGCTTTTAAGACCGGAAACAACTGATAGACGCTTTCCAGGTTTTTCTGAATCCGGCTGTCGTCTCTATCCAGATAAGCACCGGCGTAAAGATTGTCCAGGACCGTCATTTCACGGAAGGGACGTCTTCTTTCCGGGCAAAGAATGAGACCTTTTTCCACAATTTTATGGGCCGGGACCTTATCGATGCGTTCGCCCTTGAAGCTGACGGTCCCTTCGATGGAGATGTCTTCTTTGGCAGATCGACGGGTGATCTCTTTTTCCCAGTTTACCAGTCCGGTGATGGCTCTTAGCAGAGTGGATTTTCCGGCGCCGTTGGGACCCACCAGACTGACGAGTTCACCGTCGTCAACCCCCATACTCAGGTCGTTGATCAACACGGCTTTATCATAACAAACCCTCAAATTGGCGACTTCAAGCAGCAAATCTAAATACCTCCTTCGCCGAGATAAGCTTCGATGACTTGCGGGTTAGTGACAACTTCCTGAGGCGCTCCCATGGCGATAATGGTGCCGAAATTAAGCACGATGATTCGATCAACAATTTTCATCAACTGCTGCAGCTTGTGCTCGACAATTATCATGGCCGGCCCCTCGCTGTGCAAGCGTCCGAAGCGGCCGCCTTTATGCAGCCGTTTGATGGATTTGGCCATCAATTCCGTCTCTGCCGGGCTCAAACCGCCAAAGGGCTCATCTAAAAGGAGCAAATCGGGCTCGGTGGCGATGGCCCGGGCGACTTCCAGGCGTTTCAAATCACCCTGTGATAGCGTTGAGGCTTTCTCCAAAGCCATATCGGATATACCAGCAAACTCCAAAGCATCCATCGCTTTAGCTTCCACCCGTTTAACCCACTCGCCGCGTTTCATAGCCCGGGGGCTCAGGCAGGAAACCATGACATTGGCGATGATTGGCAGACGACGAAACGGCCGCATGTTCTGAAATGTACAGGCAATTCCCAGATTGACGATGTCCCAGGTCTTCAGGCCAACAATCTCTCTGCCATTGAAACGAACACTGCCCTCGTCTGGTTTCAAAATCCCCGTGATCAGACGCAGTAGGATTGTTTT
>JASFIU010000446.1:0-4272 GCA_050122495.1 Desulfobacterales bacterium
TAAATGTCGATTGACATTTTCACCCCTCTGCAACGAACTACGCTGGGTGACGCTGGAGAAGGATAGTCGACAATAGTCATCGCCATTTCTGGATAGGTACATTTAAATGGTATCGGGCAATTAAAGCACAGATCAAAAGATGGGGACTGCATGCCACTTCCTAAAAATGCAATGGAAATCTTTAAGCATCTCGACAGGTCCAATTGCCGCGAATGCGGCGAGAAGACATGCCTGGCATTTGCGGGGGCCGTCTTTCAGGGCCAAAGAAAGCTGGCGGAGTGCCCGAAACTGGATCAGGAAACCATCGAGCGGTTTTCCGGGGAATCCCAAAATCAGAAAACAGCCGAACAAAACAGGGATGAATATCTGAAGCAGCTCAAAAGTGAGATTGTCAACCATGATCTGGCTGCGGCAGCCGATAGGGTAGGGGCGACGTTTTCGGGCAGCAAGCTGACGCTCAAGGTGCTCGGCAAGGACTTCAGTGTCGATACAGCGGGGAATCTTTATGCGGATATCCACATCAATCCGTGGGTGGTCGTCCCGTTTTTATCCTACATTCTTTATGGCAAAGGACTACCGGTTGCGGGAAGCTGGGTTTCGTTTCGGGAGCTGAAAGACGGCGCGGAACGCTATCCTCTTTTTCAGAAGCGTTGCGAAGAGCCCATGAAACGGGTGGCTGACATCTATACCAACCTTTTTGACGATTTGGTTCACATTTTCAGCGCAAAGCAGGTGGCAGAGCAATTTGAATCCGATATATCCGTGGTCCTGCACCCCCTTCCCAGAGTTCCCATCATGATATGCTACTGGATGCCGGAAGACGGTCTCGAATCCAGCCTCAATGTTTTTTTCGATGAAACCGCCGACGAAAATTTGGATATCGGGTCGGTCTTTACTTTGGGGGCAGGGCTTGCCCAGATGTTCGCGAAACTCGCTATAAGACACGGATTCCCCGAGGCCGTATCTATTGAGTAATACAGCTTCCAAAAAAGTATATTTGAGCGACCCATCCAAAATTTAGACAAGGCCATCCTCCAAATAAATATCCAACTTTTAAATTGCACCAATTCCAATTCTGATCTACTAAGTATCACCATAATGTTAGACAGAAAAGAGGCCGACACCTTTAGCTTAGCGAAGGCGCAATGCGATGAAAATTATTGATGTTAATAAAAATAACGTTGTCGAAAAGGGTTTTTTCTGCAATATGAGCAAGAAAAAATCCGAGGGCTATCAACGAAAACTGAGGTGGTTAAAAAAGCGATTTGCTGAAGGCATGAAGATAAAGAGGATTTTCTGTAACCGATCCAATTGGAAATTCACTCTACATCTATTCCGAACGTGAACCGTCTGATGAGTTTAAACAATACTATAGGACCTAGCTATCAAATCGATGTCTCTGGCATGATAAATCTTGTGATATTTAGGCTATGTCCATGAAATTATAACTTTCTCCAACGAATACTCTATAGGTAGCTTTACGCAGACTTATTCAACATTTTTGTGATTGGTATGTCGCCAAATTATATTGGGCATCCAACTAATTGACATTAAAACATAAGTAAGATATTTTTCACTAAACCTTTGGATTTCCTTCACTCCAATTCAAACTGTCCAATTATAAAAAGGAGGGCATGAAGATGAATTGCCCGAACTGTCAGTTTGAGAATCGTGAAGGGGCTAAATTTTGCGGTAAATGTGGACATGAATTTGAAATCACTTGCCGGCAATGTGGAACTAAGAACCAAGCCGAGAACAATTTTTGCGACGAATGCGGATCTAAGCTGAGCCTGCCTCTTGAAAAAGTCCCCAAACAGATCTCACTTGATGAAAAAATAACCAAAATTCAAAAGTACCTTCCCAAAGGCCTTACCGAAAAAATCCTATCTCAAAAAGACCGTATCGAAGGCGAGCGCAAACAGGTGACGGTGATGTTCTGCGACATGGAGGGATTTACCCCTCTATCGGAATTGCAGGGTAGCGAGGAAGCCTATGCGATCATGGATCAGGTCTATGAAATCCTGATTCACAAAGTCCACGACTACGAGGGTACGGTCAACGAAATGACCGGCGATGGGATTATGGCGCTATTTGGTGCTCCGGTTGCTTTGGAGGATGCACCGCAACGCGCGATCCGATCCAGCCTTGCCATTCACCGGGAAATAGCAAAATTCAGTGACCAGTTGAGACAGGAAAAAAAAGATGTTCCGCCGGTTAAAATGCGCATCGGCATCCATACCGGACCGGTGGTGGTGGGTACCGTGGGCAACGATCTGCGGGTCGAGTTCAAGGCCGTTGGCGATACGGTAAATCTGGCCTCCCGAATGGAGGGGCAGGCGCAACCTGGCACCACTTACATCACGGCCGATACCTTCAAACTCACAGAAGGCTTATTTCGCTTCGAAGGTCTGGGCTCTCGGGTGATTAAAGGCAAAAAAGAGCCGGTCAATATCTACCGTGCTATCGCTCCCAGTACTAGAAGGACAAGATTTGACGTTAGTGCCGAACGGGGTCTCACACCATTTGTGGGAAGGGACCGGGAGCTTGAGCTTCTTTTGGAAGGCTTTGAGCGGTCTAAAGGGGGCAGGGGGCAGGCATTTTCTATTATTTCCGAAGCCGGGGTAGGTAAATCCAGACTCTTGTATGAATTCAGAAAAGCGGTAGCAGACTCAGATGTGATGTTTTTAGAGGGCAGGTGCTTTTCTTACAGTAGGGCGGTGGCTTACCATCCGTTCATAGACGCGCTGAAGTCCAACTTCGACATCAAAGAGGGAGATAAGGATCTTGAGATAAGAGAGAAGGTCAAACGGGGCCTAAAAATATTGCAGGCCGATGAAGACGTTACACTCCCATATCTTTTGGATCTGTTGTCAGTTAGTGACAGTGGTATGGGCAAAATTGCGATGAGCCCTGAGGCCAGGAAAGCCCGAATCATTGAGGCAATAAAGCATATCATTCTGAGGGGTTCCGAGATCCGGCCGTTGATCATGGCCTTTGAAGACTTACACTGGATCGATAAAAGCTCAGAAGACTCCTCAAAAGATTTGTTTGATAGCATAACGGGAGCAAGGGTCTTTTTGATTTTCACGTACCGACCCGAATTTTTGCACACCTGGGGCGGCAGGTCCTATCACAGCCAAATAACGCTGAATCGACTTTCCAATCGGGAGAGTTTGAAGATGGTGGCATACCTTTTGGGCACAGCGGGCATTGCTATGAATCTGGAGGAGTTGATTCTGGAAAAGACAGAGGGGATCCCGTTTTTCATAGAGGAGTTTATTAAGTCTCTCAAGGATCTAAAGATCATAGAGAGGAAGAACAGCAGGTATTACCTAACAAAAGATATCCAGGAAGTAACCATTCCATCAACGATTCAGGACGTGATCATGGCAAGGGTTGACTCTCTCCCTGAGACGGCGAAAGAAGTGCTCCAGATCGGATCTGTGATCGAGAGGGAGTTTCGCTATGAGTTGATAAAACATGTTGCCGGGTTTCCGGAAGAAGAATTGCTGTCTCATATGTCCGCCTTGAAGGATTCAGAGCTGCTTTATGAGCGCGGTATATATCCGGAAACCACCTATATTTTTAAGAATGCCCTGACCCGTGAGGTGGTTTATGACTCGATCCTAACGAGAAAAAGGAAGAAGCTTCATGAAGAGATTGGCCGTTCTATCGAGGAGCTGTCCAAAGAGAATATTGATAAACAATATGGCGTTCTGGCCGAACATTTTATCCAAAGTGGCAATCATACCAAGGGTGCAGTGTATTCCATGTTAGCCGGGAAAACGGCTGCCAGGGCAGCCTCTTACAGAGATGCGATTGAATATGCCAAGAAAAGAGTCTGGTGCGTTGAGAGATTGCCAGATTCAGAAGAGACTCAAAAGAAAATCATTGATGCCAGGACAGTCCTGGCGGGTTACTATACAACCTCGAGTCACCTTGTCGAAGCAAAAGAAGCTGTTGAGCCGATCGTTGATCTGGCTTTAGCGCTAAATTATCAAAAGAGGCTTCCGGGAGTTCACACTGCAATTGGATTGTACAGCCTTTGGGTTGAAGAGGATTTTGCGAAAGGATTTCAGCACCTCAGTGAAGTATCTAAGATCTCGGAAAAAGCAGATACGGATATCTCCTCTTATATGCCTTTGTGGTTTACGAACTATTACATGGGCGCTACTCTGACCATGAATTGCGAATATGAAAAAGGTCTTAATTGTTTTATAAGATGCTTGGATTTGAGTAAATCCGCAAATAATGATTTGGTTGGTTTGACTT
>JASFIU010000447.1:0-4269 GCA_050122495.1 Desulfobacterales bacterium
CGTGTTGGCATGGGTGAAGGCGGCCGTGCTTTCCTGCATGATACGGGAAATTTGCTCGGCTTTTGTTGGTTCCGGCAGATTATAAAAATCCATGGCCTGCTTAATGGCCCACCACAAACCGTCGGAATCGAAATTTTTAAATAAAAAGCCGTTGCCGCTGTTTCGGGCCACATTCAGATGCTGAATCGTATCATGGATGCCCCCGGTATCGTGGGCCACCGGCAGGGTTCCGTAGATCGGTGCGATCATCTGGGGCAAACCGCAGGGTTCAAAACTCGACGGCATCAGGATAAAGTCGCAGGCCGCATAGGCCTGATGCTCCAGATGAAAATCAAAATCATATATGGCCACCCGTTCATGAAATCCGTGAAGGGTAACGATATCGCGAAATACATTCTGATAGTTTCCATTGGCCACAAAGACGATTTGCAGATTTTGATCCCAATAACCGGAGATAATTTTGTATAAAATATCCCCCAGCAACTGACATCCTTTCTGAACGGGATCAAGCCGGGATGGCCAGAAAAAAATCGGTGCGCGATCATCCCGAATTAATCCTAATTTTTTTTGGAGAAAACGTTTGTTTTTCTTCTTACCGGCGACGTGATCCCTAAAGCCATAGGTTTGCTTTAATTCTTTATCCTGACCCGGATTAAAGGAAGGATCCGGAGCATTTAGAATGCCCGCCGCGCATGCAGCCTGCACCTTATTGGCCAGTTCCTGACGTAAAGGGGGGTAGACGAAACCATGTCGGCCCTCAACGATTTCTGCTAAAAAATTCGGGCTGACCACATTGACAAAATGGGCGGCAAAGACACCGCTGGTCAGTAAATCGATGGGATTCGTCTCCCTGGCCGTTTCATAATGTTCGGCCATAAATTCAAAAAATAAATGCTGCCAGAATGCGGCCGCATCGATTCCGCGGTCTTCGATGAAGGCCAGGGTTGTTTTGACCGTATGCACATTATGGACGGTAAATAAACAGGGGATGCCCATTTGGCGGGCCATGGCCGGGATTAAACCGGTCATCCAGTCATTGCAGTGGATCAGGTCTGGCTGAACAATGGGGATGATATTGTTGATGACCTCGCGTTGAAACGCCAGTGCCAGTTTGATATTTTCAGTACCATAATCGGAATATACCCGATTGACATAGTAAAATGCACGATCTTCGGCCAGGTGAATGCGGTCATCGGGCATCTTGCGGTGAATCTTGTTGAATTCTTTTTTTAAAACCGGCGCCAGACCGTCACTGAAAATGGCGCGATAATCCGGGATGGCGACATGAACGTCGGCACCCTGTTCAAACAACGCACTGACCAGAGCAGCGGAAACATCGGCCAACCCCCCGGCTTTAGCGGTAAAAAAGGAGGCCAGGCCGCCCATACGGTGCGGCAGGTAGGTGACTTCCGGGGTCACCACAAGCACCCTAGGGTTGCTAGAAACGGTGTTCATGTGAAGAATTCCTAATAACTTTCTGATTTAATTTCGCTTTTTAACAATCCGCAATCCGCATTCCGAAATCCGCAATCGATTCTACGCCCATGTAAGGAGCCGGGGTGTCGATTTGACGCGCTTATCCCCCCGCGGGGTAACTCTGACGGTAAATCCGAAGCGACCCGAGCCCTGGCAGGTTAAGGAACAGCTGTACAGGTAATGGCCGCTTCCACGGTCTTCCAGGACGTTCATTTGCTCGACGTGGCTGGAAGCCAAATCTTCTAAGGATTTCATCTGGCCGTAGTAAAGTTCAACATCGACTTCGTCGGGCTGAAGCTCGGCTAGATTTACCTCTGCGGTGACTTCGAAGTTTTCGCCCACTCGATAGGGGCCCCGATTTTCTCTCACGGGCCTCTGGATCTCAATATTTTTCCAGAAAGATCGCAGTCTTTTGATTTGGGTAGCCAGACCCTTTGCCTCATCGGCGTGATCGGCAAGCAAGGAATCATATCGCTTGGCAGCCGGAAGATAAAAACGGTTTTTATAATCGTTCACCATGCGGATGCTGCAGAACATTTCCATCGCCATTTTCATGGAGGCCTTCATCTTTTGCAACCAGTCTACGGGCAGTTCGCCGTTTTTGCGGTCATAAAAACGCGGGATGACTTCATTTTCCAATACATTATAGAGCGCCTGACTTTCAACGGCATCCTGGTATTCCTGGTCCTCGTATTCTTCGCCGTTTCCGATGCGCCAGCCTCTTTCCTGTGCGTATCCTTCACACCACCATCCGTCGAGAATACTCACATTCAGCACACCGTTAATGGCGGCCTTCATTCCGGAAGTCCCGCAGGCCTCGAGGGGTCGCCGGGGCGTATTGAGCCATACATCCGCGCCCTGAAAAAGATGACGGGCCAGATGCATGTCGTAATCTTCAAGAAAAATGATGCGATCGCGAACTTCCGGTTTGGCGGCAAACTGAAAAAGTTGTTTGATGAGACCTTTGCCCTCATCGTCTTTCGGATGTGCTTTACCGGCAAAGATAAACTGGACCGGCTTTTTTTCAGAGCGAACAATCGACTCCAGGCGCTGGGGATCCGTAAAAAGCAGATAAGCGCGCTTATAGGTGGCAAAGCGCCGGGCAAAGGCGATGGTCAGCACATCCGGGTCTAATACCGATTCAAGCGCTTCAATCACATTGCGGGCAGCGTTGCGGCGCGCATATTGTTTGACCAATTGTTCCCGGCAGGTGCGGACCAGACGGGAGCGGTTCATTTCATGGCTGCGCCACAGTTCTTCATCGTAGATGTCGTCAATACGATTGATATTTTCCGGTTTACGGGAACTCATATACCAATCGGGTCCGAGATAGTGGTTAAACAGATTGGCAAATTCGGTGGAAATGAAGGATGAAATATGAATACCATTGGTGATATGGGAAATGGGAACTTCTTCCACCGGTCGTTCAGGCCAGACATGGGACCACATGCGCCGGGCTACGGATCCATGCAATTGGCTGACACCGTTGCAGTGGGATGCCGCATGCAGACCCAGAATGAACATCGACAAGGGTGCATCGGGACCGGCGCCAAGCGGTTGACCCCAGGATAACATTTCCTTTTCGGTTGTACCCAGTGATTCTTCCAGGGGTTTTAAATACGGTCTGACATGCTCGACCCGGAATTCATCATGGCCAGCGGCGACCGGAGTGTGGGTGGTAAAGACCGTGGTCCGGGGGACGATTTCAAGAGCGGTTTTAAGTTCAACCTTTTGGCTGGAGATGGTTTGCGCCAGCCGCTCCAGGCTGGCAAAGGCAGAATGTCCTTCGTTCATATGCAGAACTTTGATCTTGATCTTCATGGCCGCCAGCGCACGCATCCCGCCGATTCCCAATAACACCTCCTGGGCCAGCCGGATTTTTTGATCTCCGGCATAGAGCCTTGACGTAATGCCGCGATTCACCGGTTTGTTTTCGAGAATATTGGTATCCAGCAGATATAATGGAATTCGGCCGATCATGATTTTCCAGACGATCGCATGAATGGGGCCTTCGGGCCCGAGAACCGAAACCCGCAATTCATTACCCGAATCATCTTGTACCCGTTCAACGGGTAGCTCATAGAGATCTGTTTCCGGATAGACTTCCTGTTGCCATCCATCGGGGTTCAGATATTGGCTAAAATAACCGCGCTGATACATCAGCCCGACGCCGGTTAACGGGAGATCTAAATTGGACGCTGCTTTTAAATGGTCACCGGCCAGAATACCCAGGCCGCCTGCAAATAACGGAAGGCTTTCATGAATGCCGAACTCCATGGAGAAGTAGGCAATGGTTTCCCCGGGACCAAAAGCAGAATCGTCGCGATCCGCTGAATCGAGAACCCGGATTTGAAATTGCTCTTTAACTGTGTTCAGGTGGGCCTGATAGCCTTTATCTTTTGCCAGCTTTTCAAAGCGGTTTTGTGGGATTTTCGATAAGAAAGCAATGGGGTTGCGGCCGGATGCGACCCAAAGTGCCGGTTCCATGCGACGGAACAGCTCGATGGCATCTTTATTCCAGCACCACCACATATTGCGTGACAGGACTTCGAGAAACTGTAGATTTTCCGGTATATTGGGAAATACCTGAAACGTCTCAAAATTTTTCATATGATCAATATCCCTTTTCGTTGCGTGTTACGGGCCTTCGCCGCGCCGTAGCGGCTACGGCCGCGCAGGCGGGTTACGACTTGCGAGTCATGCACTGCAGCGTTTATTTGCAATTATTTAACCCGGAACGCGGAACTCGAAACACGAAACACTTCAATTTCAATCCTCCCTTACTCCAGAAAA
>JASFIU010000448.1:0-4269 GCA_050122495.1 Desulfobacterales bacterium
TTCATCATACGTATTAGACTTGCTTTTTATGTTAACCTGCCGAACAAATCGACTTCATCAAAGCGCAGCCATTTCTTGTTCTGCTTTGTGCTGCCAGCCCTCGGCCCCGCATTCTGCAAAAATTTCGACAGCTTTGTTAAGGCTTTCTTTCGCTTTTTTGGGGTCGCCTTTGCGCCTGTACAAGTCGGCCGAAAAGGCATAATCACACGCTAAAGACCACTTCGTGCCGTTGCATTCATCCGCCTCAAAAGCCTTTCCGATCCAGTCCTCGGCTTCCGCTAAACGCCCGTTATCCATATTCAATAGAATCTCAGCAATGTATCTGGCCGCCCACCCTTTTGCGACCTTGACATTAATGTTGCGATAATATTCAAACACCTTGCTCAGGTTGATATCTTTCTCATTGTTGAACACTTTCAGCCTGGCAATGGCGATTTTCCATAAATTGATCCAAAAGGGGAACAGTTTAAGCGGTTCGAGGATTGAAATTCCTCCTTTATAGGTATCGAGGGCTTTTTTGTATTTTCCCATGTCTACATATGCATGACCTAAAAAACCCGTTCCCCAGGTCCCCCAACCCAGCAGAGCCGTCTTCTCACATAGCGGCAGCGCTTGTAATAGACTATTTTCGGCTTCATCAAATAACCCCTTGCAATAACAGGACGCACCATAACTCGAGTACGCCATGCCCTTTAGATAGATATCACCGCTCTCCTGCGCCAGCCGCAACGACTCCTGGCTCATTTGATAGGCAAGATCGGCCTTTCCGTAAAAAATATAGTTAAAGGTGCTCATAAGGCCTTTTGCAAAAACGATCATAATCATATTATCGGCCGCCAAGCCTAAATCCAGTGATTTCTGAAAATACTCAAGACCTTTTTCAAACTCGCAATTCATAGATCGGGCGATTCCTAAAAAAAAGCTGGCAAACCACAAAGAAGTATCGTCTTTTATTTTCCCGGAGATCTTAAAAGCCTGGTCTAAATAATGAAAGGCCTGGGCATAATCCTCCTCAACCCATAGGCTAAACGTCCCCATTACCGTGCAAATAATCGGGAGCCGCTTTTGATAATTCAGCTCCAGCGCCAAATCGACAATCGGGGCCACCGCCTCTTTGGCGTCAACATAATGATCCAAGCTCAGATAGTAGCCCGCCAGACGGGTGCGGGCATCAATTATTTTCTTTTGAGTTGTGTCGGTTTCAGGCAATCTCTCAAGACAATCAATTGTTTTGTGGGCGTATTCAATCGCATCTTTAAATGAAGCCGCTTTTTGGGCCTTCTTGCCTGCCAATTCCGAATGTTCGGCCGCCTTCTCGAAATTTTCGCTTTCAATAAAGTGCCCGGCTAACACCTCATGGTATTCGCCAATATTTTCTTTATATAATTGCCCGATTGCATTTCCGATCATTTCATGAATCTTCTTCTTCCGCTTTGTCAAAATGGAATTATGCACCACCTCCTGGGTCAGCGCGTGCTTGAAGATATAGGTGGATTGCGGATATATTCCTCTCTCATAGAGAAGCTCTGCATCTTTTAATGCCGAGAGATGCGTAAGTAATTCCGGTTCCGGAAGACCGGCTATCTGTTTAATCAAGGCATAGCCAAACTCCCTTTCGATGAGCGAGCCATTCTGAAGCACCCCTTTGGCACCCTCTGAAAGCGAGTCGACCCTGGCCATGATAACATCCTGGATAGTAGAAGGAATGCTTACCGTCTTTAGCGCCTTCGCCAATCCATATTTATTATCTTTTCGCTGAATCACCTTTAGGTCTTTAAGGGACTTGATAAACTCTTCGATGAAAAAGGGGACGCCCTCTGTTTTTTCCAGAATCAGCTCCTCAAGGTCCCTGTCGATTTCCTCTGTTCCGAGGAGGTGAGATATCATCATGAGGCTCTCACGGTTTGAAAGCCGATTCAACGTTATCTGGCTATGGAAGGACTTAGCGCCCCAGGTGTGCACAAATTCAGGCCGGTATGTAAATATCAATAAAACCTGTGCGCCCGGTATGCTTTCTAAAACAGACTTCAATACGTCCTCTGAATTCTTATCCATCCAGTGGAGATCCTCATAGGCCAGTATCAGGGGGCGGCTTTCAGAAGTCTTAAGGGCAACTCGCTTTAGCGTCTCGATGACGCGATCTTTCCGTGACTCAAGGCTCATTGGAATGTCGTCGATTCCGCTCTCCCTTACGCCCAATAGTTCCAATAGATAAGGCAGATTTGAAGGTTCATCCAATCCCAGGTCACCCAACCCGCTCTGTACTTTTTGCCTGATCTCCAAATCCCTGTCGCTTTGCCGGATATCAAAGCTGGCTTTGAGGACGTCGGCATGTAAATGATAGGCAACGCCTTTGCTGTACGAGAGGCATCTTCCCTCCAAAAAAGTCGCGTCTTCGCTGCTTACCGCCTTTCTAAACTCATACAGCAGCCTTGATTTGCCGACCCCGGCTTCAGCGATAATGGAGACGGCCTGGCCCCGTCCCATCTTGACACGCGCAAAGCTGTCGATCAAAATTTCCAATACACGCTCTCTTCCCACAAAAGGCGTCAGCCCTATGGCCGTGCTGACATCAAATCTGGTTCTGCGGGTGCTGGGTGCGATGATCTGGTAAATATCGACCGCTTCCTGCTTTCCCTTAATTTTCCGTTTCCCCAAGGCTTCAAACCTAAAGAATCCTTCGCTAAGTCTGAATGTCTCCTCTGATGCCCAGGTCGTGCCTGCCTTGGCCAGCCCCTCGATTCTTGAGGCCAAATTGACCGTATCCCCGACCGCTTTGAACTCTACGCGTAAATCATTTCCCAATGTACCGACCACCACCGGGCCTGTATGAAGCCCGATGCGCATTTTAAGCGCCGGGATATCTTCTCTTTCCCGCTGCAGCTTGTTACTGAATTTTACCATTTCCCGATGAATCGCCAGGCTGGATCGAATCGCACGTTGGGGCGCATCCTCCAGGGCGATGGGAGCGCCAAAAAGCGCCATAATTCCATCCCCGGTCATCTCGTTGACGGTGCCCCCATAGTCGTGGACTTTATGAATTAGAATTTCGTAGACCTTGTCCATAATTGAATAGGCCTCTTCAGGGCCCAGCTGTTCTGATAGAGGGGTAAATCCCTCCATGTCGCAAAACATGACCGTAACCGGCTTGCGCTCGCCTTCAATTCGATCTTTTTGGGAAAGGATCTTTTCCGTCAGTCCTTTGGGGAGGTACTTTTGAATTTTGGTAAGCTTTTCATCAAATGAGAGCTCTTCAGGGGCCGACTTGGAAGAAGGTATCAACTGAGAACCGCATTCGTCGCAAAATTTGCTTTCCGGTGGAAGTATGTTCCCGCACTGGGGACAGGTGAGATCTAATTTAGTTCCGCATTCTTTACAGAACTTCGCCCCTTCTCGATTCTCAAACTGACATTGCGGGCATTTCATCGTGATGCCCTCCATTGATAAAGTTACGCAGTTTGAATCAGGATGAAGGAAACCGGGTTAACCTGAGGAGAAATACCGTATTCAGGCCTGCTTGTCAATTACGGGGATTATCAATTTATTACGGTAGGAAGCGTTGGAAGTTGGCTTAAAATAGTAAAACATTTAGAAAAAGTGACTAAAGTGATCTAAAGTGGGAAGTGACTAAAGTTAAGGTGTCGCTCGCGCAGCGCAGGCGCTTGCGCCGTGTGACGCTCCTTCATTTATAAAATGATCGGTTCGACCCAGAGGCTCTCGACGGGTATAATTCATTAACTTTAGGCACTCTAGCTCACTTTAGTTCACTTTAGTCACTTTGGGTAGTTTGAGTCTACCCGTCATGCTGCAGGATATAGTTAACGGCTTCATCTAAATCCGCCTGGTCTTCTAATGCTCTCACCACGCGTTCAGACAGCTCGGTTAATATCTTTCTGATCGCCGTTGCCAACTTAAGCGCATCGCTGTCTTGTTCTACATAGGACCCTCTGGTAATCGCCTGCTCCAGTAGTGCCAGGGGATTATAGTCATTAATTAAAAGTGCCTTCGGGAGGGCGTCACTGATGAGCTCAACGGCTTTTTTAAACTGTTTCTCCTGCTTGGCCGATTTTAGTTTTTCAATTTGAGCCTCAGGAGAATTTGTTCTTTGCATCAATTTAATGATTTCATCGATAATATGGTCTTTTTGGTTTTCAACGACTCTGCGATAATACGCTAAAGCACCGATGCCCAGTCCCTGAATTTCGGCCCGGCGGCCCAAAAGAAACATGTCTTTGTTTTTGCCCAGCATCGAAATAATGCCCAACGAGA
>JASFIU010000449.1:0-4261 GCA_050122495.1 Desulfobacterales bacterium
CGATGGGCCGCCCTTTACCAGAAAACGATTGGCTGTGTCGGTATTGCTGAAAAACTCCCCATTAACATTCAAAAGGTCTGCAACTACAAGAGCGTATAACAGAGGTTTCAGTTTAGCGCAGCCGACACCGATCGCCTCAGCGATCTGCTCGGCATTCATAGGTCCATCTTTGAGCAGTGTAAACAAATCAAGCTTCATCCCTGCGAGCATTGCAAACGGCGGATACACCGTCGCGACAATCTTTTCAATCGGGTTTACTTCGGGTCTTTCAGGTGTTGCTGAAGCCATGGGTCACTTACCTCCATAGAAATCTTAATACACCGCTTAATGTGGTAGCTTCAAGTTCCTATCCCGGAACTTTCACACGTATTTTTGAATAATTATAAATAATATTGAGCAACTCATTCTGTATAGGAGGCCGGGTCCAGACTAACACTCCATTTTTGCCGGCGAGAAGAGCAATCACACATCCCAATACTTGATAAAATTCTATATGTTTCTCATTCAAATCCCTTTTGCATTTGTACGCATCAAGATATTTTTGGGTTTCGATGTTTGAATCTAATGACGGAATTAGATGTTTGGTTGCTGCGTTAAATACAACCATTGTAGAAGCAACATCCATAGCTGGATCGCCAATATAGCAACAACTCCAATCTAAAATCGCTGATACTGCGCTATCTTTAGCCAATAAATTTCCTGGATGAAAATCTCCATGACAAATGGAAGGATATTCACAATTCGATGGCCTGTTTTCTATCAGCCATGTACAAATATCTTCTAACCATGGTAAATACCCACTTGCTCTCAGCATCCGATCAAGCTTCGCTTTAATGTTGTTTTGGCGCTCTTCAAAACCATCTGCAATCATAATAGCCTCACTTAATGGGCTCGAATTAGCATTGTGAAGCGCAGCATGTGTTTCACCAAGCACGATTGCAGTATCCTGACCCAAGACAAGGGGTAAAATTTCTCCGGGTAAAAAATCCATTATCAAAAATTGACTTCCAAAATAACTCTGATCTGTAGCGCTGTAATGTACATACGGCACAGGAAATCCTTGATCTACCAGAGAATTGTGGACATTTTTCTCCATGATTGCATGATTAGAACGATGTTCTTTTCTGAATTTTCTAAGAATCAGAGGTCTTAGGAGAGATGGTTGAACGTTTTTCAATTCGAAATGGAAAATTGAGGTTTCATTTCCGCCCTGAAGCTTTGTCGGAGGAGATGCATAGTCAATTTTTGTATCACCAAGTCTGTCTTTCAGGAAAGCCAGCAAATTATCAGAAACTTGGTTAAAATCATTTCCGGAGATGTTCATTTATTCTTTTTCTGCGTGGTACTAATTGGGTTTCCCCCGGTTCTTTCTATCATTAATATTCAACGATTGAAAAAAAGACTGAATTGCAGATATGCTAGATAACCAAAACAATTTTTAGGCTTAAAGGCCTTTGATTAGTTGGAGTAGCATGCAAATAACGGGCACCTGCAATAGTTGATTTTTATATTAGAAATCTGCAATACAAGGTCATATGGGTGATATACAATATATTGTGCCATTCATGGCCTAAGCTTTAACATTACTATCTGAAAGAAGCCTCTTAATCGGATCCGCATTTAGAAAGCCTGATCTTAGCTCAATGTCAGAAAGACGGTTTGCCGTGTTGCTGATAAGTTTTGCCGACTTATTCCAATTTTCCCGTGCCTCACTAGACCTGCCTGCATTATTGAATGCAGATGCTAATGAAGCATACGCCTGCCACAATTGGCGCGGGTTGCCCACTTCTTCGAGGATGTAAACCGATTCTCTCAGATAATTAAGTGCGTTTTCAAAATCATTTTGCTTGAGAAGCAAGTCGCCTGCCAGGCGTAAAAAACTTCCCTGCCGCTTTTTCAAAAGTTTATCCTTTACCAATTTGAGGTTTTCCAGAATGATCGTATCTGCATGAGCCATATCGTTTCGAATCAACAGAATCTGGGCAGCTAAATAATTCAGGCGGGATTCCCATTGGTGACGGTACCGTTTAAAATCTTCACCTTTAGCTTCTGCTCTGAAGGATTGTATTCCGTTCCAAGCTTCATCCAGATTGCCCTGATCAAAATAATTCTCCATTATATTAATCCGGCTCTGTGCCAGCATTTCAGCATATTCGTATCTGCCCATGGGGTATTTTTTAAGAAGGCTGCGAGCAATTTCTTCTCCTCTTTGATTCAATGCCGCTGCCCGCCCGATGTTATGGATTTCCCCGTAACAGTAACCCAGACAATTATACAGACATGCGAGACGTATCGAGACACCAAATTTTTCGCAAACATCGATCCCATCGTTCAAGAGCGCAATCCCCTCCTCAATTCTCCCGATCTCTGCCAGAGCTATGCCCCGTATAAAAGTAACATAGCTCATTCCCGTCATATTAAACATTTCACGTGCGATTTCAGCGATACCCTCGGTTAACTCAATGGCCTTTTGCGGCTGGCCAAACCACCTCTCAGCAGTTGCTCGAGTTGCGCGTGCATAGGCGCTTACTTGGGGATCACCGGCATCCGCTGCCATTTTTTCGGCTTCAAGATGGATTTGCTTTGCTTTGCGAGGTCGGCCTTCAAGAATCATACGGATACCCATTGACGACAGAATGGAACTCTCAAGGGCCTTATCCCCCAATTCCTGGGCCCGGGCAATGCCTTCTTTTAAAATACTTTCAGCTTCAGCTTTTACCGGCCACGAATGCATCATGAAGCAATATGAAAATAAATTCTCCTTTTCGTAGTCTTTAAAGCCATGCTGTCTGCTGAGATCGACGGCCTTCCCGCATGCTTCCACACCGTTTCCTATGGCGCCGATGTGTATGTACGCAATAGAGAGCCCTGTATGTATTCGAATCTGTGTTTCTGCGTCCAGTGCGATCTTACTCGTTTCAACCAACTTCAGCGCCTTTTCAAAAAAATCACAAGCCGTCTGAGCGGCACTATGTTGATTTGATTTTTCACCTGCCAATATCAAATAGTCGATAGCTCTTTTTTGATTGCCGCTGCGTTCATAATGATAGGCGAGCAATTCATAGTGTACCTCGAGCTGATGAACATATATTTCTTCGATCGCCTGGGCGATGCGGCCGTGAAGCTCTTTGCGTCTTTGCTTTAGTAAACTCTCATAGGCGACTTCTTGGGTAAGTGCGTGTTTGAAAATGTATTCCAGCTCCGGATAGAGAACCTTTTCATAAAGTATTTCCAGCCCGACCAGGTTGGTCAAATGAGTCCTTAGCTCATCTCCCAGCTCCATCGTATTTTTGAGCAGACGAAACGCGAAATCCCGACCGATGACACTTGCAACCTGAATCGTTTTTTTGAGATCCTCACTTAACCGGTCCATCCGTGCTGCTAAAACGCCCTGAATGGTACGAGGAACCTCTAATTTGTCGATGGGCTGCACGGATACATAGGTATCCCCTTTCTTTACCAGATCTCCACGGTCAAGAAGCTCTCTGACGGTCTCTTCGACGAAGAAGGGATTCCCGCTTGCCCGTGCGATCAGTTTTTTTTCGAGATCCGTCTCTAAAGCAACCCCGCCGAGGATGTTACGCATGAGCCGGATAGACGAATTAGAACTGAGGGTCTCGAGTCCCAGCCTTTGATAATGGGCCCCTTGCGCCCATGTAAGCGCGCCCTCAGGGCGGTAATTTGCAATCATAAGGATCGGTTTTTTAACGAAAGACCGTGAAAAATAGGTAAACAACTCTTCAGAAATTTTATCCATCCAGTGGACGTCATCTAAAAAAAGGACCAGCGGTTTATTTTCGCTAATCGCAAAAAGAAGCTCTTTAACCGCTTCAAAAGTGCCAAATTTGCGACCTTCAGCATCAAGAAAATCCAATATGGATTCATCCACCTTGAGCGAGAGTAGATTCCGGTAAAAAGGGATCATCGATACAAGACCGTCTATGGCTTTCTCCTCTACACATTTCGAAATATCTTCTTCAGTCATACCTTCTTCGATTCCAAAGGCCCCTTTGACCACCTCGATTACTGGAAGAAAGCTAATGTTGCGGCCGTAATGGATACATATGCCGGTAAGAAATGTAGCTTCATTACCGAGGGTTTTTCGAAACTCGTATACCAGGCGGCTCTTTCCGACACCGGCCTCACCGACCACATCCACTATCTGGGCGTCACCATTTTTAGCCTTTTTAAAAGCCGCCTGCAGGGCTTCCATTTCGGGACCGCGCCCTACGAATTCAGTTATCCCGCGTACTAAAACTGC
>JASFIU010000450.1:0-4254 GCA_050122495.1 Desulfobacterales bacterium
GAACCAAATATACAAGGTGTCTGGTGTCAGTGTTCAGGTTTCAGGATACAACAATTGAGGGATTTAGGAATTAGAATTACGGAATACCTTCAATTCCTAAATTGGCCTGCTGACACCTGACACCCGAAACCTGAAACCTAAAAAATGCGGTCCTCTGGGCCAAATGTTGAAGCCAGATTGAAATTACTAACAAGCGAACAATAGGGCAGACGTTATGAAACCACCGGAAATTGATTGGGACAAAATCCACGAAATCATCGAGAAACATAAAGGCGACCGATGGGGCCTCATCCCCCTGCTGCAGGAAGTACAGGAGCATACCGGTTACATTCCGCCGAAAGCGATCGAACCGATCGCCGAGGCCATGAATATGTTCCCGTCTGAAGTACAGGGCGTAATCACGTTTTATTCCGGATTTACCCTGACGCCCAAAGGAAAATACGTCCTGAGGGTTTGCCGCGGCACTGCCTGCCACGTCAAAGGCAGCCGCAGTGTGCTTCGATTGATGCAAAAAGAGCTGGGACTCCAAGAAGGTGAAACCAGCCCGGACTATCAATTTACACTGGAAACGGTGGCCTGTCTGGGGGCCTGTTTTCTGGCGCCCACCATGATGATCAACCGGGATTATTTCGGTAAACTTTCCCCGACGAAGGTAACCAGCGTTTTAGGGGAATATCAAAAAAAATAGGGGAGAAAGTGCCATATGGAGAAGCTTTCATCCATTGGAAAGCTGGAGTGGCTGCGCAACAAGATATTGTCCCGCAAAAAAGAAGGGACCATCGAGGTGCATGTGTGCATGACCGGTTGCCGAGCATACGGTGCCGCTGGAGTGCTGGAATCTTTAAAGGACGAGGTCAAAAGCCAGAAGCTGTCGAGCCAGGTGGAAATCCGTGCCACCGGCTGTCACGGTTTTTGCGCCAAGGCGCCGGTGATTGCGATTGAGCCCTTGGGCGTTCAATACCAGGAAGTGGAGCCCGACGATGCGGCCGAGATCGTCGCCCTGACCTTGAAACGCAGCCAACTCATCGACCGCCTGGCCTATCGCCAGCCCAAGACCATGCAGCCGGTATTTTACCGCAACCAGATCCCGTTTTATGCCAAACAGGAGCGCCGGGTGCTGGCCAATTGCGGCCGTATCGATCCGACCAGCATCGAACACTACATAGCGGCCGGCGGCTACCAGGCGCTGGTCAAGGCATTATCGAAACTGTCGCCCGAGCAGGTGATCGATGAGGTTCAAGCCGCCAAACTCAGAGGCCGCGGCGGCGCCGGATTTCCCACCGGCCTCAAATGGAAATTCGCCCGTCAGTCTGAAGGTCGGCCCAAGTATACCGTCTGCAACGCCGATGAAGGCGATCCGGGTGCATTTATGGATCGCGCCATCCTGGAAGGCGATCCCCATGCCGTCGTGGAAGGAATGCTGCTCGGCGCCTATGCCATGGGCAGTGAATATGGTTATATCTATGTTCGCGAGGAGTATCCGATTGCGATCGATCATTTAACCCTGGCCATCGATCAGGCCAATGAGCTCGGTCTTCTGGGCGAAAACATTCTGGGCACCGGATTTAACTTCGATCTTTCGCTGCGACTGGGCGCCGGCGCGTTTGTGTGCGGTGAGGAAACCGCTCTGATGGCCTCCATCGAGGGCAAACGCGGCATGCCCCGGGCCCGGCCGCCCTTTCCGGCGCAGGCCGGCATCGACGCCAAACCCACCAACATCAATAATGTGGAAACCTGGGCCAATGTCCCGTTGATCATCAAAAATGGGGCGGACTGGTACGGTGAGGTCGGTACTGACGACAGCAAGGGCACCAAAATATTTTCCCTGGCCGGCAAGGTCAATAACACCGGGCTGGTGGAAGTACCCATCGGGTCCACCGTCAAAAACGTCATCTATGATATCGGCGGCGGCATACCCAAGGGCCGGGCGTTTAAAGCGGTTCAGATGGGCGGGCCCGCCGGCGGCTGTGTGCCTCCCCAATTTTTGAATCTGTCCATCGATTACGATACGGTCCAGCGCATCGGGGCCATCATGGGATCGGGCGGCATGGTGGTCATGGATGAAAACAACTGCATGGTTGAAATCGCGCGGTTCTTTTTGAGTTTTACTCAATCGGAATCCTGCGGCAAATGCGCACCCTGTCGTCTGGGCACAACCCAGCTGCTTGAAATCCTTACGCGCATTACCCGCGGCGAAGGCCGCATGGAGGATATTGACACCATCCGTGAGCTCGGAGATACCTTGAACGAGGCCTCCCTGTGCGGCCTGGGCCAGGCCTGCTCCAAACCGGCCCTTTCGACCCTCAAATATTTTCTCAAAGAATATGAGGACCACATCAGGGAGCATCGCTGTGCCGGGGCGGTGTGCGATTCGATGGTCATCTCCGCCTGTCAGCATGCCTGTCCGGCCGGCATTGATGTGCCCAACTATGTGGCCGCCATCGCCGAGGGGGATTACGCCAAGTCCGTTGAGATCATCCGGGAGCGCAATCCGTTTCCGGCGGTCTGCGGGCGGATCTGTATCCACCCCTGTGAATACAAATGCCGGCGCGGTGAGCTCGACGAGCCGGTTTCCATTCGGGCCCTCAAACGCGTCGCTTCGGACTGGTATTTTGAAAATATCGGGCCCCAAAGAGAGCCGTTTGCAGTCACTCAATCCCAAAAAGTCGCCGTGGTCGGCGCCGGCCCGGCGGGCTTAACCTGCGCCTATTTTCTGGCCAAAATGGGTTATCAGACCACGGTTTTCGAAGCCCAGCCCGTAGCGGGCGGCATGCTGGGCATTGCGGTACCCGAGTTCAGACTGCCGCGTGAGGTCATCGAAGAAGAAATCCAGTATATTCAAAACTGCGGGGTTGAAATCCGATACAATTCTCCTATCGATGCCAAGCACACCTTTAACGACCTGCTCGATGAGGGCTTCGGTGCCGTTTTTATTGCCGCCGGCGCCCAGGCCAGCAAACAAATCGGCATTCCCGGTGAAGAAGAGGACCTCACGGGCATTTACTACGGTCTTGAATTTTTAACCCAGGTCCGCACGGGCAAAAAGGTGCCCCTGAGCGGCAAAACGGCGGTTATCGGCGGCGGCAATGTAGCCATAGACGTTGCCCGTACCGCTTTAAGAACCGGCGCGCATGAAGTGCAGGTATATTGCCTGGAACCCCGTGACGAGATGCCGGCCTGGGAAAAAGATGTGGAAGAGGCCATCGATGAGGGCATCATTATTAATCCCGACCTGTCGCCAGGCAAAATCACCCACGAAGAGGGGCGCGTGACCGGAGTTGAATTCTCGCGCTGCGTCAGTGTATTTGACGATGAGGGCAGCTTCAATCCCACCTGTGATCTCGATGACACCCAGTTTGTGGATGCCGACAATGTGATTATTTCCATCGGCCAGGCCGCCGACATGTCTTTTCTGGATGCCGACAGCAAACTGGAGCGCGAACTCTGGGGCACGCTGGTGGTGGACACCAATACGCTGGCCACCAATGTGCCGGGCATTTTTGCCGGCGGGGACTTTACCACCGGCCCGACCTTTGTGATCCGCGCCATTGCATCCGGCAGACGGGCCGCCATCGCCATCGACAAATATTTAGGCGGTGACAAAAGCCGCGTCTATATACCGGATGAAAAGTCGACCCGGCATACAGCTACGAAGCTGGCGCTTGAAGAAGAAAGCACTGAAGACAAACCCCGGGTCGAGGTCGAGTTCGAGGATGCCGAAGACCGCATAAAAGATTTCCGGGAAGTCGAAAAGGGACTTAGCAAAGAGGAAGCCTACCGTGAAGCCATACGCTGCCTCCGATGCGATCTTGAAAAAGAGGAGAATGGAATATGATTCGATCCATAACGCAAAAAAAGCCGGAAGAAGAAATTGAACGCCTACTGACGGGATTCAACCGGATTTTCATCATTGGATGCGGGACCTGCGTGACATTGACACACACCGGCGGGGAGCCTGAAGTGGGTGCCATGCAAGCAGAACTGTCAGAAAAAGGCAAAATGATCACAGGCCAGACGGTGGTGCCGGTCGCCTGCGACAATTTAACCCGCGAATTTCTGAACGATTTCGGCGAGCAGATCGAACAGGCCGATGCGCTGCTGATCATGACCTGTGCGTTCGGCGTTCAAACCATTGCGCGACAGTTAAAAAAGATGGTGGTGCCGGCCCTGGACACCCTGTTTATCGGCAAGGAATCGGCCGTGGGCCTATTTGATGAGATCTGCACCCAGTGCGGCACCTGTATCATCGGGGAA
>JASFIU010000451.1:0-4246 GCA_050122495.1 Desulfobacterales bacterium
TGATCAATGTGGCCTATGGTGCCCACGTTTACATGCGGCTTGGTTCGCTCAAACTTCTCCTTCGCCATCTTCTGATCCTCCCATGGTTTTAAATTAATAAATTTCTGGCATGTTATTTGATGTAAAACCCATTTGAGACCGTGCCAGCAAACACACCCCCCAAATGGCCAAATTCATAATGGAGCCCACGACCGGAATCGAACCGGTGAACCTCTTCCTTACCAAGGAAGCGCTCTACCGACTGAGCTACGTGGGCAACCGTAGATCGTAGCTCCGCGTGTGTGCACTGTCGTTCACAAATGAAAGCACAAACACGATACGTTTGGAGCGGGAGACGAGACTCGAACTCGCGACATCCAGCTTGGAAGGCTGAAGCTCTACCAACTGAGCTACTCCCGCTCAGCCATCTAGTGACCTGTAATCGTAATGCGTATTTGCAAGGTGGAGATTAAATCCATTCTCCTTAAATAACTGAAATCATATTTCTGCAGGAAGCCATGTAGTGCGAATCGATCCCTAATTTAAACCGAAATCTCCTACATACGACTCAGTTAAGGTTGGTGGTGGGGGGAGGATTCGAACCTCCGAAGGCTTCGCCGACAGATTTACAGTCTGTTCCCTTTGACCACTCGGGAACCCCACCTTGATTCAAATTCAAAGAAAACTGTATCCGGACAGGGTATTCAGGTTGCGGAACACACCCCACGTCAAAATTTGCTCATGGAGCCAGCGGAGGGACTCGAACCCCCGGCCCACTGATTACAAATCAGTTGCTCTACCAGCTGAGCTACGCCGGCCTAACAACTTAACCCTTTAAATTTATTTTAAAAATTTTTAAAAGCGGATAAGATAATACGCTGCACTTAAAACTAGTCTTTTTAGTTTTCTTTTTGAAAAATATCAATCTTAATAATATACCTTTATTATCAATTATAATTGATTATAACCGAATATATATTCTTATTTAATATTTTCTTCTATTTTCTTCTATTATTAAACTATTTTTCGGATTTTTATAATTAAATTCCGCTATTTTTAGGCTTATCCAAAACCCGGGCGAAAACGATCTATCTTATTATGATCTAACCGAATTTAAACAGCAACGATGATTGCTATTTAAAAACAAATGTAGTCGAATAGAATTCTATAATTAATTCTTAGTGTTTTCAAGCATTTTCCTTTCAAGCCGTGAAATAAAGCGCTTTATTTATGATCCTGGAATCCACTGCGAGCATCTCATCCGGCTATAGGACCGCTGTTGACGGTTCTTTTTCAGTTAAGTTTTTATTAAAATTGACGATATTGAAATACATCAGCGGACGGAGAACCAGAACTCAACTCGGCCCTATCATTTAGGATTGACAAATCAACGAATTTGTAAAATTAATTATAGTCAATTTGAACCACAATGCCTGCTTGGGCCAAAATGCAGGTGTGGTAATAGAGTACCTGAACGTTTAATCACTTTTTTAGAAAAGTAAAGACCGCAGATTTTTTTTGCTGATTATTTTACTAACCCATGGAATAATGTTATATAATAGAAAAATTCAATTACGGGGACTGAACTGATGAATTTACGCGTCATTTTTCTTCTGTGCTTGTGGATGGTTCTGATCGGCTGTGGACATTTAACTCAAAACCCGTTTTTACCCCAGGAGGAGGATGCTCAAACCGCCGAATCCTCGGCGAGTGAACACATCCAACCCACCCAGAACAACGATTTTGACGACCCGGATAATGCCCAGGCAGAGGCATTAGACATGAACGATTCTATTCCGGAAGAAATTGAACTTGAATCGATCGAGCCCGATGCGGCCATCGCAATTGAATCTAATGAAAATCCAGCCGAAAAGATCACGACCACTGCAAAAGACGCTCAAAGTTTGCTCGATGAAGCCCTTGATCTGTGCCAGGTATCCCAGGATTTTTGGCAAAACGGAGAACTCGAAAACGCGCTGGATGCTTTAGATCAGGCCTACGCCCTAATTTTAAGCGCCGACACATCCAATCACACCAAATCGATCCAGCAAAAAGAAGACCTGCGTTTTATGATATCAAAGCGCATCCTGGAAATTTACGCCTCACGCAATATCGTTGTAAACGGCAGCTATAATGCGATCCCCAGGATCATGAACAAACATGTCCAGGCTGAAATTAATCATTTCACGCAAGGCCGCGAAAAAAGCTTTTTTATCGAAGCCTACAAACGTTCGGGTAGATACCGGCCGCATATCGTACCGGCCTTAAAAGAAGCCGGACTTCCGGAAGAATTGTCCTGGTTGCCGCTGATCGAAAGCGGTTTTAAAGTCAAGGCCCTTTCACGCTCAAGGGCTTTAGGCCTATGGCAATTCATCCCCTCTACCGGTTACAAGTTCGGCCTCAAAAGGGATAAATTAATAGATGAGCGCATGGATCCCATAAAATCCACTCGCGCCGCCATCGATTATCTGAAGGAACTGCATGCGATTTTCGGCGACTGGACGACTGTTTTAGCCGCCTATAACTGCGGCGAAGGAAGGGTTCTCAATGTCATTCGTCGCCAGAATGTCAATTATCTGGACAACTTCTGGGATCTCTACGAACGCCTGCCGCGTGAGACCGCACGTTATGTGCCCAGATTTTTGGCCACCCTTCACATTCTGGATCAACCGGAAAAGTACGGCTTAAATCTGGCTGAAGTTGATCGGCCGATCGAACATGAAACGGTAACCATCACCAAGCAAGTGCATTTAAAGGATGTGGCAAGATCAATCGGGGTTGAGGAAAAAGCGCTGCGTGAACTGAATCCGGAATTACGCTATAAAATCAGCCCGCAGGACGGCTACCCACTCAGAGTTCCCGTGTATAAGGGGGACGTCCTGATGGCAAAACTGGATCAAATACCGGTTTCTTCACCACCGACACGCGCATATGTTTATCATCGTGTACGTCCGGGTGAAAGCCTCTCGCTTATTGCTAAAAAATACCGAAGCAGTGTTGCACGGATCATGCGGGCGAATAATTTGCGCCGTTCGAATTATATCGTCGCCGGACGCTTACTCAAAATACCGCAAAGAGGCTATCGCTATAAGCCCCCCAAAATCCCCAAACCCAAATACAACCGCGACGTAGTCCATGTCGTCCAAAAAGGCGACTCGCTCTGGACCATCGCCAAACAATATGGGACCACTACCAAAAAGATCCAGCGTCTCAATAATCTTAGACGAACCGATCTGCACAAGGGTCAAATCTTGACCATATATGAAGCCAAACCATCGTCTCCCAAAACGGAAGGTCTCAATAGGTATCAGGTAAAACGCGGGGATAGCCCCTTTTTGATAGCCAAACGGCACAACATGGCCTTGAAACGCTTTCTGTACTTAAATCAATTATGGTCGAGTGATACGATTTACCCCGGGCAAATGGTGTACGTTGAGTAGAAGTGGTTTAATCCCTGAATATTCTGAATATATTTTACAGCGATCTTAGAAGTTCGTCTTTTTCTTTGGCCGTCAGATGTCTCCAGCGACCCGGACGTAAGCCCGCCAGTTCGATATTCGCAACCCGGATCCGCTTTAAATCCACAACCTGGTTTCCCACTTTCCGAACCATCCGTCTGATCTGTCTATTTTTGCCTTCCTGTAAAACAATCCGGAATCGCCTGGCAGAAATCCGTTTGACATGTGCCGGTCGGGTTCGTGCCCCCATCATCGGTAACCCTTTTGCCAGTTTTCGTAGGGCCCCCTCGGGCAGCGGCCTGGCTACCGTGACGTCATACTCCTTCTCGTGGTTAAAAGACGGGTGCGAAAGCCGGTGGTGCAATCGGCCGTCATTGGTCAGCAGCAAAAGCCCGGTTGAATCCTTGTCCAGCCGTCCGACAGGATAGACCCGTTCGGAAATATCCAAAAGATCCAGCACAATCTTTTCATTTTGCTGCCGACAGCTTGAGACATAACCTCTGGGTTTGTTTAGCGCGATATAGGTTGGTGGGCTATCGCATCGAATCGCATCGCTGTCGACTTCAATAGCGTCCCGGTCCGGATCAACTTTTACGCCGAGTTCGGTGATAACCCTTCCGTTAACCTTTACCCAGCCGGCTTTAATATATTCTTCGCCCTTGCGTCGGGAACATATGCCCGCTCTGGAAAGAAATTTCTGCAGCCGCATCTCTGTCATAATCAACAATTAGACTCTTGGAATTTATACAACTTATTGGAATTTTTTTTGCTATTTTCTTTTTATTCTCTAAAATTGTTTTAAAACCTTT
>JASFIU010000452.1:0-4241 GCA_050122495.1 Desulfobacterales bacterium
CACAACCATTATAGCTGTTACCTGCCGAAGAAGCTCGGGGCGGTCGCAACGCTTATCCTAAAGCTTTTTTATTCCGGTATTAAGACAGATAAAGGTCAAACCGACTTAGTTCAACAGCTTCAAGACGACGCCGTCATCGTTTACGCAACCAAATTTAAAAGCTATTTCGAATATCTGTTTTATTACGTCCGCTACCAGCAAATCAATCTTCCGTATCCTCAAATCGGTTTTGATTACAGCGTTTACTTATGGCAGCCCCTTTCGCGTTTAATAAGAATGCTGGTGGCCCATTTCAATTTTTTTATTCACAACCGCTCTCTGCCCGACCCATACAAAAGCGGCTATATCGGGCAGGCCCTGCTGGAAAACAAAGCCGGTTTTCTTTCCCTGGTGAGCCGTAAAGGATTTTACCGCCGCTTTGTCAAAGCCCAAACGGATCCAATCCAATATCTAATTGAATTGCAAAAATCCAACGACCGGCCGGTTTACATTATCCCGCAGCTGATGTTCTTCAGTAAAAAATCCCATCGCGCCAGTCCGACCCTTATTGATATTTTATTTGGACCTGAAGATAAACCCGGGAGAATCCGACGCCTGTTTGGATTGTTTAAAAATCCGGGTAAGGTTTTCTTTGAGCTTTCCGACCCGGTGAATTTAAGAACGTACCTTCAGGATAATGCCGTTCAAAACCAGCCTCTCGAATATCAAGCATTGATGCTGCGACGCAACTTACTCGTCCAGCTGAACCGTCACCGGCAGAGCATAACCGGCCCTATTCGCAAAACCCGCCAGGAGCTAAAGGAAAGCATTCTGACCGGTGCACGCTTTCAGGAATTCATGGATACATACTCCAAAAACCGAGAAATGCCGATACATGAAGTCCGCAAAAAGGCAGATGCGTATATCGAAGAAATTGCCGCCGGTTATAACCCGGCCTATATCCGGATTTATTCAGCCATTGTCGGGTGGATTATTCGCACCATTTTTGATGGGGTCACCATTAATAATAATGCGCTTAGTAAAATCAAACGAATGTCACTGAGGGGGCCGTTAATTTTGATCCCCTGCCACAAAAGTCATATCGATTATTTGATTTTGTCCTATCTGCTGTACCATAATAACATGCCGGTACCCCTGGTTGCGGCAGGTAAAAATCTGTCATTTTGGCCGATGGGACCTTTGTTCCGCAGCGGCGGTGCGTTTTTCATTCGGCGCTCATTTAGAGGGGCGGTTCTGTACTCAAAAGTTTTTGCGGAATATATTCACAAACTGCTTGAAGAAGGATTTAACATCGAGCAGTTTATCGAAGGCGGCCGAAGCCGAACCGGCAAGCTGTTAATGCCCAAGCTGGGTTTACTTTCCATTCTCCTGAACGCATACAAAAACGGCGCTTGTGAGGACATGGTTATCGTGCCGATTTATATTGGATATGACAGGGTTCTGGAAGAAAAGGCCTACCTGCATGAGATCGAGGGCGGGCAAAAAGAACCTGAAAACCTGCGAGGGGTGATCAAGGCCAGAAAGTTTCTAAAAAAACGTTATGGAAAAATATACATTGAATTCAACGAGCCCATCCTGATGAACGAGCTGCTCGAAAAATTCGGAACCCCCCTGCAAGAGATGAAGCCCAAGGACCAGAATGCCTTGTGCCGCAATCTGGGTTACCGGGTTATCAACGCCATCAACCGGGCCGCGGTTGTCACCGCTTACGGTTTGGTCGCCAGTGCGATTCTAAATTGTTCCCGAGATAGATTCTCATACGACCAGATGATGTCGATTGTCGAAACATACCTCAATCATTTAACGACGCAGAATGCCAAGCTGGCCGATACACTGGTGCTGGATCATGTACATGCCATTCAACATGCGTTGGAGGCTTATGTGCAAAGCAAATTCATTGAAGCCCTTACAAAAGATAAAGATACACCTTATTCCGAAAGAAGCTATAAAATCAACACTGCCCGCCGACCCTATCTGGAATATTACAAAAACAATTGCATTACTTTTTTTATTCCGGCCGCCTTTACCGCCATGGCGATCCTGGAAAAGGATGCCTTTCAATTTTCAGCTACCGATCTGCATTCGGATTATAAATTTCTGCAAAGTTTCTTTAAATTCGAATTCGCTTATGACGTTGACCAAACCCCCGAATACTACGTCCGCAAAACCCTCAAGGCATTTATCGACGACGCGATATTAATGCCGCACCAGACCATACCCGATACCTATAATGTTACATCTGCCGGCCTGCGCAAATTGAAGCTTTTTTCAATTTTCTTGAAAACATACTTTGAATCCTACAAGATTGTTTTAAAATTTTTGCAGAACAATTCTCAGAACTCAATTAAGACCAAGGAACGGATCAAAAAAATCGAAGCCAGCGCAAACCGCATGTATAAACGACGGGAAATTGAACACCCTGAAGCACTTTCCAAAGTCAGCTACCAAAATGCAGTCGAGTTCTTTAGCAGCCGGGGGATTAAAGGATCAGACGACGTCGAGAAGATCAACCTTTACAACGACGCCATTGGAAAATCACTGAAAGCGCTGCAACCTTAAAAAAATAATCCGCTGGTTTTCTCAAACCGTCATTATGAGAAATGCCGTATGAAAGCATTGATCCTGGCAGCGGGCCTGGGAACACGGCTGCGGCCTTACACGAACCACACGCCCAAGCCGCTTTTCTCCATCCAGGGCAGACCGCTTTTGGATATGGCGATTTCCAAACTGATCGCTGCCGGTTGCAAAGCGGCTGTCATCAATACCCACCACCTGCACGACCGCATCGAAGCGCACATCGCCCGGCAAACCTATCCCATCCCGATCCGAACCCGATATGAGCCCGATATCCTGGGCACCGGCGGCGCCATCAAAAATGTGGCCGATTTCTGGGACCATCGTCCCTTTATGGTCGTCAACGCCGACATCGTCACCACGATCGATTACAGACAAGTTTACGATTTTCACTGCCGGCATTCGCATCCGGCGACCCTGGTGCTGGCGGACGATCCCGAGTTTAACAGTGTCGCATTTGATGCCGCCGGCTTTGTCACCGGGTTCCGTCAACCTTCCGATGCGGCGGTTCAGCCTGCGGACGCTGCGCTGACGTTTACGGGCATCCAGGTGCTGGATCCGGAAATCCTGGACTTTATCCCGGATGGGATGCCAGCGAGCAGTATCGATGCATACACCCGCATGATCTCCAAAGGGAAAAAAATAAAGGCCTTTATCTCCGAAAAATCTTATTGGAAAGATATCGGTAACGCCGAACGCTATAAATCGGCCGTATTCGAGACCATGGCGCCTGCGGTTTTTCGGCAGGCCTTTCCCGACATCCAGATCGGCCCGATTTCCCGCGACCATCTTCAGGGCGATGGGTCCGACCGGCAGTGGTATCGATTAAATATGGACCGCAAGTCGATGATTCTGGTTGATCACGGCATCCGCAACACCGATGGGGTGAATGAGGCCGACGCATTTGTAAGCATCGGCCGGCATCTTTACGACAGGGGTTTGCCGGTAGCGCAAATCTATGATGGGGATACCTTCGCCGGATACGCTTTTATAGAGGATCTCGGAAATCTTGATTTGCAAACCGCCGTGCAACGGGCTGAAAAGGATGCAAAGATCATCGACCTGTACCGATCGGTGATTCAGCAGCTCATCAAATTTTCGACCCTGGGGGCTGAGCGGTTCGATGCGGCCTGGGCCTATCAGACACCCGCTTACAGCAAGGCACTGATCCTTGAAAAAGAATGCCGCTATTTTGTGGAGGCTTTTTTAAATACGTACCTCGGCTTAGAAATGATTTATGCGGACTTTGAAACGGAATTTGAATTTCTGGCCGAAAAGGCCCTGGAACACGCCTGCCTGGGCCTGATGCACCGCGATTTTCAGTCACGCAATATTATGATTAAAAATAATAAATTTTATTTTATCGATTTTCAGGCCAGCCGCATGGGGCCCATCCAATATGATCTGGCCGCCTTGCTGATTGATCCCTATGTCCAATTGCCGCAACATATCCAGGAACAGCTTTTAGAATATTGTGTTGAAAAGCTGCAAGCGGGCCAGAACCTGAATACAGAACATTTCCGCCGCTGTTACCGCTACTGCCGATTGACGCGCAATCTACAGATTCTGGGGGCCTTTGGGTACTTGAGCCGGGTCAAGGGAAAAGCCCATTTTGAAAAATATATTCCGGCGGCTGTAAGAACGCTCAGACGTAATCTTAAGAAGCA
>JASFIU010000453.1:0-4225 GCA_050122495.1 Desulfobacterales bacterium
AGACGCTGACCAAACAGATGGAGGAAAAGATTCTGGATGAAATGACACAGATTCAGGAGGTCGGTGGGATGGTCCACGCGGTTGCCACCGGTTTTATCCAGAGAAAAGTTGCCCGGCAGGCTTACGCGTATGAAAGCGGTATTCAAAAGGGCGAATATATTAAAGTCGGGGTCAATAAATACACGGAGGGCAGCGACGCCCAAACTGATGTCGAGCTTCACGAATACAATGAAGAATGGGTCGATAAACAGGTTGCCAGCCTCAAGGAGCTCCGCAGAACCCGCGATAACCGTGAGGTCGGCCGCCTGCTCAAGGAATTGGGAAAGTATGCGCGTGATGGTAAAAATGTGATGCCGCTTCTGGTGGACTGTTGCCAGGCTTACGCAACGGTAGGAGAGATGGCCGGTGTGTTTCGGGATGTCTACGGCGAATGGCAGGAACCAGGCATCTTTTGATTTCGGATTTCAGATTGCGGATTGCGGAATTTAAAAAACCGCAGAAATCAGATTTCCGGTTAATACATACATATATCATTAAAAAGTTATATAGGGCCAAGAAATGAAAGATAAACGCGGGAGCCGGAAGAATAAGACTGAGAAACAAACAAATCCGCAATCCGCAATCCGAAATCCGCAATCATCATATAGATTGGGATGTGACATCGGCGGGACCTTTACAGACTTTGTGCTGGTCAATGATGAAACCGGAGATTTTCAGATCAATAAATGTCTGACCACGCCGGCTGATCCATCGGATGCGGTGGAGGAGGGTATCCGCGGCCTGCTGGAACGAATCCCGGGGTTTATGCCTAAGATCGATGAAATCATCCACGGTACAACCCTGGTCATTAACGCTATTATCGAGAGAAAGGGCGCTAGAACAGCGCTGATCACCACCCGGGGTTTTCGGGATGTACTCGAACTGGGTCGTGAAATCCGCTATGACGCCTATGATATTTTTGCAGAATATCCGGAACCTCTTGTGCCGCGTTCGCTTCGCAAAGAGGTATCCGAGCGAATTACGGCAGATGGGCGCGTGATTACAAAGCTGAATCCGGAAGAAGTCGGCAATGTACTTTCCGGGCTCCAGGATTCAGGAATCGAATCTCTGGCCGTGTGCCTGATCAATTCCTATGAGAATCCAGCGCATGAAGTCCGAATTAAGGAAATTGTGAACCAACAAGCACCTGATCTGTTTCTATCTACTTCTTACGAAGTACTGCCCCAGATCCGAGAATACGAACGAACATGTACCACCGCCACCAATGCCTATGTCAAGCCGATTACGGCTAAATACCTGGCGAAGCTATCTGCAAGATTGGAATCCCTCGGATTCAAAGGTAAGCTTTTCATCATGCTTTCAAGCGGAGGGATTACTTCCGTTGAAACCGCCCGCGAATATCCGGTAAGAATCATCGAGTCCGGGCCGACAGCAGCGGTGATTGCTTCACAGCATTACGGCAAAATGTTTCAAATTAAGGATATGTTCTGTTTTGACATGGGCGGCACCACCGCCAAATCCTGCCTGATTCAAAAAGGTCAGGCCGGGTTGGTATCCACTTTTGAAGTCGGTCGCGTACAGCGCTTTAAAAAGGGCAGCGGACTTCCCATTCAGGTGCCGGTGGTGGATTTAATGGAAATCGGCGCCGGCGGCGGGAGTATCGCCCGCATGAGTAAAATGGGGCTGTTGCAGGTCGGCCCGGAAAGTGCCGGCGCCGATCCCGGACCGGCCTGTTACCACCGTGGCGGCCAGAATCCAACCGTGACCGATGCCGATCTGATACTGGGATATCTGGATCCGGATTATTTTCTGGGCGGAACCATGCCGCTGGACAAATCCGCCTCGGAAAAAGCAGTTAAGGAAAAAGTTGCCTCACCGCTTGAGACCGGGGTGACGGAAGCTGCCTTCGGGATTCACGACCTGATTAACGAAACCATGGCAGCCGCTGCCAAAACCCATATTGCCGAAAAAGGCGGCAATCCGAATATCGTTACGATCTCTGCATTCGGGGGTGCCGGACCGGTCCACGCTTACGGCCTGGCTAAAAAAATCGGAGCACCCCGCATTCTGGTTCCGCCTCTGGCCGGCGTCGGATCGGCCCTTGGATTTTTTACGGCTCCGGTTGCATTCGATCTGACCCGCAGCCATCGCGTCTCCCTGGATGATGCCGATTTTAAGCAGATCGAACAGCTTTTTGAAGAACTTGAACAGGAAGGCGCTGCCATTCTGCAGGCGGCCGATCAGGATCAAAAAATTATCTTCGAGCGCACCCTGATGATGCGATTCGTGGGGCAGGGCGCTGAAACGGATCTAAGTATTGATGCGAAACCGTTTGATCAATGGAAAAAGGAACAAATCAGGGAGCTTTTCGATGGTGTTTATCAAAAACTATACGGCCGAACCTATCCGGAAACGCCGGTCGAATTTGTCACATTTAAGGTGCGCGCCAGTCTGCCGGAGCGTCCGTTTCGTATTCCGCCATTAAAATCTACGGCGACGACCATCGAAGATTGTATGAAAGGTCAACGCCAGGCTTATTCTTTAATTCAAAAAGAATATATTCCTTTTAACGTTTTTGATCGCTTCAAACTTTTTGCCGGTGCAACTTTGCCCGGTCCGGCCATTATCGAAGAAAAGGAGTCAACCATTATCGTCGGCGAAGATGCCGCAGCGACCGTTGATGATCACGGATTTGTATGGATCGATCTCAAATCGGATTGATTTGATTGCGAATTGCGCATTTCGGATTGCGGATTAAAAAAAATCGAAACGAAATTCTTAATTATTAATTACCGGATTTCAATAAATAGAAAAGGATTGAGTTATGAAAGATAAAAGCGGAAATACGGATAAAAAAGCAGCAAAGCAGCTCAATCCGCAATCTGCAATCCGCAATCCGCAATCCCAGTTCGATCCGATTACACTTGAGATTCTGTGGCGCCGGCTGATCTCTATCGTTGATGAGGCCGATGCGTCTGTCGCCCGCACCGCATTTTCGAGCCTGTTGCGCGATGCCCATGACTATACCTGCATGTTCACCGACAGCCGGGGACAGGAGCTGGTCCAGGGCACCTTTTGCACACCGGGCCAGGCCGGGGCCATGGCTTTAGGTGTGAAGACCATCATCAATTCGATACCGCTGCAAGATTATCGGCCGGGAGACGTATTTGTCGTGAACGATCCCTGGCTGCTGGCAGGTCATTTAAATGATGTCTGTGTGTTGAGCCCGATATTTTATCAAGAAAAACCGGTTGCCTTTACGGCCTGTGTTTTTCACCACTCTGACATCGGCGGAAGGGTGGCATCCGATAACCGGCAGGTCTTTGAGGAAGGATTGTTTATCCCCCCGATAAAGCTTTATGATGCCGGCGTGTTAAATGAATCGGTGCTGGATATGATCCGGTGGAATGTGCGGACTCCTGAAGAAGTCACCGGGGATATCCGCTCCCAGGTGGCCGCCAACCATGTCTGCGCCCAGAAAATTATCGAGATGCTGGAAGATGAGGGGCTGGACACACTTGACGCTCTGGCTGATGAAATCATCGCTCGAACCGAAAGCAGTATGCGGGACGCCATTTCCGAAATTCCTGATGGTGTCTACCCTTACGCAGGCGTGATTGAAGGGGCCGGGCAAAGAAAAGATATCAAGATCAAACTGACGGTGGAAGTGACGGGCAGCGATATCCATATCGACTTTGACGGAACCTCTCCGCAGGTCGATTGGGGCGGAAATGTGGTCTATAATTTCACCTACGCCTATGTTTTTATGGCCATTAAAAGTGCTTTTGATCCAGACATCCCGATTAATGAAGGCGCCATTCGTCCGATTAAAATGACCGCACCGGAAGGTTGCGTGGTCAATTGTAAGTTTCCGGCGGCAGTGGCCGCCCGGATGCAAATCGGTCATTTCATGACAGAGATGGTGTTCAAAGCGCTGGCTAACGCAACGCCGGACAACATCATCGCCGAAAGCGGCGGCACACCGGCTCAGACCAATATTTTTTACGGGAAACGGTTTAACGGCAAGCCCTGGCTGACCATGATCATCCGCGGTGGCGGCATGGGCGCCAGCAGTAAAATGGATGGCCACCATTGCGCCATATTTCCGGCCAACGGCGCCAACACACCGGTTGAAATTTTTGAAAGTGATACCCCCCTTATTGTGGAAGAGCGCAGCCTGATATGCGATTCCGGGGGTCCCGGTAAAATGCGCGGCGGGCTTGGC
>JASFIU010000454.1:0-4211 GCA_050122495.1 Desulfobacterales bacterium
AATTGCAATCATTTCCCGATAGGACAAACGCTGAAAAAAGGTTTTCAAAGGCGTTTCATAGTAAGTGCCCCCATGCAAAGTGGAGTAAAAAAGCTGGGCCTCTTTAGGAGAAGGCGGCTTGATTTTCCATTGCAGCATTTTGGAGTCAATCGCCTGCAATATTTTGCCCGCGTCAATGAATAGCTGGGCGGATTTATCATAGGATTTGGCGGCCGCATCCATCTGCTTTTTCTTCATCAACAGGTCGGAGTAAGTTTTTTGGAGCGCCGCATCACTGGGGAAAATCTTTAGAATGCTTTTAAATTCTTCGATTGATTTAATCGAGATGGAACCCTCTATAATCTGCTCGGCGATACTGATATGAGTGTTTATTTGCGGTTGCATTGTTTTTCCTAGTCTGAACGGTCTAAGGCCAAATGAATTGTTCACTTTGAAAGTACGAATTGATTATCGGTATAATCTACCGATAACTTTATCATAAATAATGGGAAGTTTGAGAAATTATTCATATATCCATCTCTGCCAGGACGAAGCCGGACCTGTCGCGGCGACCTGTCCACCGTAGCTTCTAGCGAAGGTGGAAGCTCGCTAGAGCGAAGCCGGACCTGTCGCTAATCCATTAAAAATACTAAAGTTTTTCCATTTTCTGCCGATATAACCCATTGGACCACAGGGTTGGACTTGCCTTCGTCATACTTTTCTACTAATCTTATAAGTTTAAGGCAAACCTCTTTCGAACCATACCCGCCAGGGGTATGTTGCTGTTAAGGGGGACAGCATGACCAAAATAAGGCGGATCAGGAAAAGCATGACGAAAAGATTAAGCTATAGTCTTTGCGCCGGCCTGATGCTGTTTATTTTGCCCCTCGCATGTAATGGACAAAATAAGAATAACAGCTTGAAATCAAAACATAAAACCATAGAATCCAATCGGCAGAGAGCGGACCGGGCCCCGCAATATGTACCGCATGAAGTACTGGTCAAATTCAATCCTGATACGGATCCGCAAACCATTGCGCGTATCCAGGCCGAGCTCAAGCTGGAAAAGGTCCGTGAATTTCGCAGCCCCAACCTGTTTTTGATGAAAATTACCGATGGCGCAAGTGTTGAAGTGATCATAGAAAAATTACAAACTTATGAAGAGGTAAAATACGCTGAACCCAATTATGTGGTCAAAGCAATTCAATAAGGTTGAACGATGCCCGGCTGCGGGGCTGTGGCGGAGATCGTGCTGGATTATCGCCGTGCTTTGCCTGGTGGCGGCCGCGTCGGCTCCGGCTGCAGCGGACGCAGACCTTCCGAAGGAGGATCCTCTATATCCGGCCCTGGTGCCCGGTGAGCTTCTGGTAAAATTCCGGCCCGGCGTTCGCAATGAAGCATCCGCGGAATATCAGGAATGGTTTAATATTTCCACCCAACGAACCTTTGCCATCAACGGCTATCAGCATGTGAGGCTTCCGGAGGGCGTTGACGTCGAAGAGGCTCTGGAGCTTTACCTTGAAGATCCGGATGTGGAACACGCCGAACCCAACTACATTGTGCGCGCCGCTATCGCACCGCCGGATGACACACACTTTAATCGGCTGTGGAGTCTGCACAACACCGGCCAGAATGTAAACGGTACAAGCGGTACCAATGATGCCGACATCGACATGCTGGAAGCGTGGGATGTGACCACCGGCAGCAGTGATGTGGTGGTGGCGGTCATCGATTCCGGCGTGGACGTCAACCATCCGGACCTGGCGGCCAACATATGGACCAACCCCGGTGAGATTGCCGGTAACGGCGACGATGACGACGGCAATGGCTATGTCGACGATGTCAACGGCTGGGATTTTTATATCGACGATAATGACCCCCGCGATGCAAACGGCCACGGGACCCATGTGGCCGGAACCATAGCGGCGGTGGGCGATAATACGGCCGGTATTGCCGGCGTCAGCTGGTCGGCTAAAATCATGGTCCTGCGTTTTTTAGATGCCTGGGGCAGCGGATCCACGGCCAACGCGATCGCCGCCATCGAGTATGCCAACGACATGGGTGCCGATGTGATCAATAACAGCTGGGGCGGCGGCCTCCCCAGCCAGGCGCTTAGAGACGCCATCGCTGTCTCGGATGCGGTGGTCGTTTGCGCGGCCGGCAACACTGCCAATAACAACGACAGCAGCCCATTTTACCCCGCCAGTTACAGCAGCGCCAATATTATCGCGGTGGCGGCCAGCGATCAGAATGACACGCTGGCGTATTTTTCAAATTACGGCGCCAATTCGGTGGATGTGGCCGCACCGGGCACCAATATTTACAGCGCCGCACCGGGACGCGAGACGGTCTGGGAAGATGATTTCGAAGACAACGACATTGGCGACTGGACCACCGGCGGCTCCAGCGATGACTGGGACGCGACAAACGAAGAGGCTTATGCCGGCGCCTACTCGCTGACCGACAGCCCGAATGCAAACTACCAGGACAGTACCTATACCTGGGCATATTCCCCGTTAATCGATCTGTCCAACCGCACGGCAGCCAGACTCGAATTTAAAATATACGGGAATGCAGAGGCGGGGTATGATGCATTGTGGGTCGAGGCGTCCACCAACACGGTGACCTGGAACCCGGTCAACCTCCAGATTTCGGGAAATCCGACTTTAGGAATCGGGGTTACCGGACTGTTTGCCTCCTGGACGACGGTCATCGCAGACCTGGAAGCTTATGACGACAGCAGTAGCGTATATGTCAGATTTCGCCTGACCAGCGACATTACGATTAATGCCGACGGATATTACCTCGACGATGTCAAGGTTACCGCGGCCTCAACGTCCTACAGCGGCAATGAATACATCTTTAAAGACGGCACTTCCATGGCCACCCCCCATGTGGCCGGGTTGGCTGCGCTGCTAAAAGCGCACAATCCCGCCCTGAACAATATCCAGATCAAAGCCGCCATTGAAGACAGTGTTGATTTCAAAGCCGCCTTGAACAACCGGGTGGCAACCGACGGCAGGATCAATGCCGCCGCAGCCCTGGCAGCTCCGCAAATTTCAAATGTTCAGGTTAGCGCCATCACCGAAACCACGGCGGTTATCACCTGGACCACCGACATAGCCGGCGACAGCCAGGTACAGTACGGCCCTGCCAGCCGCAGCTGGGGCAGTTACCCGAATACGGTGACCGAGACAGCCATGGTGACGAGTCACAGCGTAACGCTCAGCGGTCTTTCACAGCAAACCAATTACTATTTCATGGTCGGGTCAACCGATATCTACGGCAACGGTCCGGGCAATAAGGCCGGGGACATGAATCCTGCGGCCGAAGACACATTCACCACCCGGGATCCCGATCCGCCCTCGATGGTCGAATTTCCGGTCATCAATTTTGCCGCCGACACGATTACCATCACCTATGACGAACAGAATATGCAGAACGCCGACGACGAAGATAATTACAATTTCAGCCCGTCGATGAATTTTCGTACCGTCAATCCAACAGACGATGATATCGCCGACCTCGGAAATGCGGTCTTTCGCCTGTCCATGGCCTCGATTCCTGCCTATCAGATTTTCACCCTCACCGTCAGTAATATTACCGATCTGGCCGGCAACCCGGTGACACCTGCCAGCATTAAACTAAACGATAATGATATGGACAATATGGCCGATGACTGGGAAATCCAATACGGTTTAAACCCGGCATCAAATGACGGCGCTGACGATACAGACGGCGACGGCTGGACCAATTTTGAGGAATACAAGGCCAGCACTAACCCGCGCAGCGCGGCATCGGCCCCGTTGATCATCCAGGATACCATCCCCAATCACAATGCCGGTATAACCGACACCCAGCGGGTGCCGGACAATTCGGATTTTGCAGTGCTGGTGGAATCCGCCCACGGAATCGATACAACCGATAATACAAGTGTCCGGTTCATCATAGATGACGGCGTCAATCCGGACTACATTCGCAATCTGGGTTCCGCGACCGTTCGTGTCGAGAAGCTGACCGCAGACCCGGACGACCAGGTCACCCGCATGTGGGTGGTGTATGAGCGCAGCCAGGAAGGCGGGCCCCTCAGGAATTTCCCCTATGACAGCGATGTCAACATCAAAGTCGATTGCACCGATGTTCAGGCCAACGACATGGTCCAGGCCAGTGTCGATTTTAATGTCGAAACGTTGGACGAGCATGAGGATGCGCAGAATGCCGCATCCATACCG
>JASFIU010000455.1:0-4210 GCA_050122495.1 Desulfobacterales bacterium
CTCACATTGTTGCCTCGGGCATGGGCGGCATCCGAACCGCCGGAGATCTGGTGGCCTGGATGCAGATAGCCCGTAAAATGAAAATAGCCGAAGCAAAACAATATGTCGCCGCCAAACTGGGGATTGAAATCATCGACCTGACGGATGAAGAAGTGATGCGGGAAATCAGAAAGGAGCGCGGCATCGGTGTCATTACCGCGATCGCAGGCGACCCGAAAGGCATGCGGGCCAAAATTAACATTTCGGAATTACTGAATATTAAGATCAACTCGGTTGACCTTCTAAAATCTGAGATGAAGTAAATATCAAGAACCTATCTCAAAAATACATCTAATACCCAATGGCGGCGTTGCCCCGCCAAAATTGGCGGGATCTCACACCTATTTTTATGAACAGTAAGGTGCTCGTCAAACCTTAAGGCCATGCTACCTGATCTTGTGCCTTGCTGAGCACCATAAATTGAAAAAGATCAGATGCGAAGTCCCGCTTTCAAGCGGGGCCCTTGGGCATGATCTGCGATTTTTGAGATAGGTTCTAACTGAGTGGAGGAAACTATGGCGTATGACCCTGAGATGGATAAGGTGTTAAAAAAGTGGAAATGCAATGAAACCGGATTGGTCGTTTCAATTAACCGATACGGAGCGGGTGAAGCTAAGGTTCAAATCGGACCGCGTATTTTGTTAAAAAAGGACGGCACGGAAAGAGCGCCGGTTAAAGCGGGCCGGCTGACCATCGAAGATCTGATGTGGTTCTATGATATTATCGATGAGGTTAAGGATGAGCTCACCCATCTAGCAAAACCGGGCTAGGCTGAAGCGCTATCCAACGAGATAACACTTAAGAATTTATCCAAAGGTAAATGATAATGGGCGACAGACATGGCTACCGATGATGCCATCATATATCCCAAAAGGGGTAAACGATCACCCCGGCTGGGTCCTGTCGGCGTGATCGTCGCCACTGAAACGGATCTGGCCCTGTTGTGCAGCCTGCTGGATTTTGATAAAACTCAATATCAAAAATTATTCACTAGCCGACTCTACATCGCCGGCCAGCCAAACACGGGTTTTTCCTTAAGCGGACCTTTAATCGGAGCACCGTATGCTGCCATGGTGGTTGAAACCCTGGTGGCCTGGGGGGTTCGCAAAATTCTTTTTTTAGGCTGGTGCGGATCCATTTCCGCCAAGGCCAAAATCGGCGACATTATCGTTCCAACTTCTGCAATTATTGATGAAGGTACATCCGGGCATTATCAAGCAGATGAACATCGGACTTCATTTCCTTCGAAGTTAATGGTCACCAAACTCAGGACCGCACTGGATCAAAAATGTTTCAATTACCATCGCGGGTCTATTTGGTCCACCGATGCGATTTACCGCGAAACCCGCGCCAAAGTCGAACACTATCAGCGTCAGAATGTTATCGGGGTTGAAATGGAGATTTCCGCTTTGTTTACAGTGGCGAAGTTTCGTAAGGTCGATCTGGGTGCGATGGTGGTTGTTTCGGATGAACTGGCTTCCTTCAAATGGCGTCCCGGTTTTAAAATGAATGAATTCAAACACGGCCGTGAAGCGGCCTGTATGGTGGTAAAAGACTTATGCCGGGAGATTTAAATCCACAAATCGTAAAGAAAATAGAGGCATTAAGCGCGAGGCTTCATCGGCATAATTATCGTTATTATGTTCTGGATGATCCGGAGATTTCCGACGCCGAGTATGACCGGATGATGCAGGAACTTAAACAGCTGGAAGAGGACTATCCGCAGCTGGCCCGTTCGGATTCGCCAACGACCCGCGTGGGCGCACCTCCCCTGGAAAAATTTGAGACCGTCGCACACACGATCCCCATGCTGAGTTTAGACAACGGTTTTAATGATGAGGATATCCTTGAATTTGATGGCCGCGTAAAACGCAATCTCGATACCCAAGGTAATATTTTATACACCGCAGAGCCCAAGATGGACGGCGTTGCGGTTGAACTTATATATGAAAACGGGAATCTGGCAGCTGCATCGACCCGGGGAGATGGCATGACCGGTGAGTTGATCACTGCCAACGTCAGGACAATCAAATCGGTTCCGCTGGTGATGCATACGGAGAGCCTGTCTGCGCTACCGTCAAGACTCGAAATAAGAGGGGAAGTCTTCATCGGGCTCGAGGCCTTCAAAGGACTTAACAAGGAGCGCCTCGAGCAAGAGCTGCCGCCCTTTGCCAATCCTCGGAATGCCGCGGCAGGTTCTTTACGGCAGCTGGACTCAAAAATTACCGCCACCCGTCCTCTGGAGATCTTTTTCTATGGAATCGGGGTTATCGAAGACATTGGGTTTCAATCCCATTGGGAGCTCCTCAAATCATTGAAAAACTGGGGGTTTAGAATAAATCCTTACATTCGCCCCACCATTGCCATAAAAGAGGTGCTGGATTACTATCGCGAGCTCAGTGAAAAACGGCATCAACTCCCCTACGACATCGATGGGGTTGTGGTTAAGGTCGACGATATTTCTTTACAGCAACGCTTGGGGGCGACATCCAGAAGCCCTCGCTGGGCGATTGCCTATAAATTCAAAGCCGTTCAGGAAACGACAACTCTTGAAGCCATCGAAGTTCAGGTCGGGCGCACCGGGGCATTGACACCGGTGGCTCAACTGAAGCCCGTGAATGTCGGCGGGGTGATGGTTAGTCGGGCAACCTTGCATAATGAAGACGAAATCAAAAAAAAGGATGTCCGTATCGGAGATAAGGTTCTGGTGCAGAGAGCCGGTGATGTGATCCCGGAGATCGTGAAAGTCATCGCATCAAAACGCGATGGAAGTGAGACCCGATTTCAGATGCCGGAAACATGTCCGGTCTGTCATTCATCCGTTATCCGCATCCAAGGAGAAGCGGCGACCCGCTGTATCAATTCAGGCTGCTCCGCCCAGGTAAAAGAGCGAATCAAACATTTTGCTTCAAAAGGGGCTTTTGATATCGACGGTTTCGGCACCAAGCTTGTGGATCAACTGGTCGATAAAAAACAGTTGTCTTCTTTTGCCGATATCTTCCAGTTGGATGAAAACGCGCTTAGCGAATTGGAGCGCATGGGTGCTAAATCAGCCGCAAATTTGAAAAATGCCATTGAAGCCAGCAAATCCATCGCCTTTGCCCGTTTTTTGTTTGCGCTGGGAATTCGACATGTCGGCGAGCATGTAGCCGCGCTGTTGGCCGGTGCATTTGATGATCTCGATGCGCTCATGGACTGCTCCCGGGAAAAATTGGAATCCATTGACGGCATCGGGCCGATCGTGGCCGAAAGTATCGCCAATTTCTTTAAACAGGAAACAAATCGGCATATCATCAATCAACTTTTCGCCGGTGGTGTCAAAATCGAGAAAGCCGAACGAAAGACAAGCGATAAGCTCCAAGGCCAGGTATTTGTCTTGACCGGCGCACTTCAAGATTTTACCCGATCCCAGGCCAAAGCCTTAATCGAGGGCGCCGGCGGAAAGGTCAGCGGGTCCGTCAGTGGCAATACGGACTATTTAATAGCCGGAGAATCTCCGGGCGCAAAGCTCGAGCGGGCAAAGAATCTCGGGGTAAAAATTATAGATGAGGCGCAACTCAAAGAACTGTTAAACGGCTAAACCATAAGGCGATAAAGCCTGGAGGCTTGGAAGCAGATATGTTGATCGCGCGTCAGCCTTCCAGCCTCCCCGCTGCATCGTTTTCAAGCCAAGTATTTGTGAGGTCAACATGGAAAAACAGGTAAGAGCCCACGCTATCATTTCCGGACGGGTTCAAGGGGTGTTTTTTCGGGTGGAAACCCAACGGGCCGCAGAGCGGTTCGGCGTGGCGGGCTGGGTGCGCAACCGACCCGACGGCACCGTCGAAGCTGTGTTTGAAGGCCGACATCAGGATGTTGACGCTGCGCTTGATTGGTGCCGGCAAGGGCCCCGGATGTCTCATGTGGATAAGGTCGATGTGAATTGGCAGGCGTATACGGGGGAGTTCCAAAGCTTTGATATCACCTTTTAGTTATTTGTTATTGGTTATTCGTTATTAGGGAATGATGGTGATAAAGAGGAAAGAGGAACCTCGCTTTCATTCCTTCCACACGAATAACGAATAACTATTAACAAATAACGCCCAATTGATTTTAAATCAATTGGGCGCTGGAAACATTACGGGCGATTTATGATAAAAATAAATCGCCCGTTTTTTTAAATTGCTTACAC
>JASFIU010000456.1:0-4204 GCA_050122495.1 Desulfobacterales bacterium
CCGGTTTAATTTCATTTGTTTGCGGCTCAACCGCTCCCAGTCCGGCTACATAGATAATGCCGTTGTGGATAATGGCCTGGGAATAAGGCCCGCCTGTCACCGCCGCCTTATCGGTCTGAAAAACCTTTTTTTCTTCCATGTTTGCCCTTTTCTGAGATGAAAACTTAGATGCCGCAGATACGCTTGACTTCGTCATTGTCAACCAACTCTTCCACAGTCCCTTGATGGCAAATGCGTCCGTTATCGATGATATACCCGTAATCGCTGAGCGTTAAGGTGAATTTTACATTTTGTTCCGCCAGTAAAACGGTCAGACCGAAGGCCTTGAGTGTTTCGATGCGCTCGCCCAGGGATTTTACCAGCACGGGTGCCAGCCCCTCGGTGGGTTCATCCAGTAAAAGAAATTGCGGATTGGTCATCAAAGCCCGCCCGATGGCCAGCATCTTTTGCTCCCCGCCGCTGAGAAGTCCCCCCCGGCGGCCATCCATATCTTTTAAGGCCGGAAACAGATCGTAGACTTTTTGTTTATCCCATTTTTCGCCGCCGGTGTGGTCGCGCTCGGCAATTTCCAGATTCTCCCCCACGGTGAGATCGGCGAAAATACGGCGATCATCGGGGACCCAGCCCATGCCCTTGCGCACCAGTTGATAGGGCGGGGTGCCGGTTACATCGGCTTCGTTAAACCGGATTTGACCCTGCGAGGGCGGGTTTAAGCCCATGATGCTTCTAAAGGTGGTGGTCTTGCCGGCGCCGTTGCGGCCCAGCAGACAGACGACCTGCCCCTTTTTCACTTTTAAGGAGACATCAAATAGAATATGGCTTAAGCCGTAATAGGTGTGAATTCCTTGAACCTCAAGCATCATTCACCTCCCAGGTAGGCTTGCTGAACTTCGCTGTTTTGGCGCACGATTTCCGGTGCTTCCTGGATGATGGTGCGTCCCGCCTGCATCACCATGATACTCTGGGCGGTGCCGAAGACAACCTCCATATCATGTTCGCAAAATAGAATCGTGAGGCCCTGCTCCCGTGCCAGGCGCCCGATGAGTGCCATTGTGGTTGTGGTTTCCTCCGGAGACATACCGGCAGTGGGTTCATCTAAAATCAGCAAATCCGGCTGATTACCCAGGGCGATGGCAATCTCCAGGATGCGTTTGTCCCCATGGGCCAACGAACCGGCTACATCTGCTTTTTTTTCTAAAAGACCGACACTTTCCAGAATCCGGTTGGTTTCTCCTACCACCAGGCGCGCTGCCGGTTGAAACAGTCTGTTGCTGAGTTTCTGCTGGGAAAGGACCGAAACCTGCACATTGCGAAACACCGACAGGCGGTGGAAAACATTGGCGATTTGAAATGAACGGGCGACTCCCTTGCGGCAGATGACATGCGGAGGCAATTTGCTGATATCTTCATCGTTTAACAGGATCTTGCCGGTATTGGGTTGTAACTGTCCGGTAATGAGGTTGAACAATGTGGTTTTACCGGCGCCGTTGGGTCCGATTACTGCCACTATCTGTCCCTTTTGCACGGTTAGATGGGCACCGTTTACCGCTTTAAAGTCATCAAATAATTTATGCAAATCCTCAACACGAAGCATTCTATCTATTCCGTCTGGCTTTCGGTTGCAAATTTGGTCCGGGATCGAAAAAGCTTTCGGTAGTTATATCCCATGATGCCTTCGGGTATGAAAAAAATCAGCAAAATTAGAATGACCCCCAGAATAAGGGTCCAATATTCGGTGTAGGTGCCGATAAAGGTCCGCAGGGATACAATGATGGCGGCGCCTAAAATGGGACCGGCAAACGTAAACCATCCACCCAACAGGCACATGATGAATATTTCAAGTGATAATACCCAGAACAGCAGATCCGGGAAAATCGATCCTTCCACCACTACAAAAAGAACCCCGGCGACCCCGCCGAAGAATGTGGCAATCACGATGGCCTTTAACTGGTGGCGACGAACATTGATGCCCACGGCGGCACAGCGCTCCGGGTTGTCACGGATGGCCTGCAGCGTGGATCCGAAGGGTGATTTTAAAATCAAATACAGGAGAACCAAACAAATACCCAGTATAATTAAAACAAAGTAATAGGAACTTGTTGTCGATGAAATAAAATCAGGGATCGGTATGCCGTGAATTCCGTCATCGCCACCGGTCAGCGCGTACCAGCGAAAGGCGATGACCCATATCAGCGAGCCCATAGATATCTGCAGCATGCCAAAATACAGTCTGTTCAGACGAATGCAGAATATGCCGATCAGCAATCCGGTGAAAGCAGCTACCAATGGTCCGGCAATAAAAGCAATCCACCATGGCAGAGACGTCTTGGCTAATAACAGCCCGGCCGTGTAAGCGCCGACACCGTAAAAGACCCAATGATGAAATTGAAAAAGCATACCGTGGCCGACACACAGATTTAAGCTCATGGCCAGCAGTGCGGTAACAAAGATGACGGCGAGAAAATAGATGTAGAATCTTGGCAGAAATGATGGCGCAATAAGCAAAATCACAAAAATAGCGATACTTACACCAAACGCCTTTTGCCGGATCATCTCACTGAACAAAGCCAGCTCCTTTCTACCATACCGATTTGAGCATGCCGGTCGGTTTCAGGGTCAAAATAACCACCACCGCAAGATAGGGAAAGACGATTGCAAACTGCGGCCACACCAAAACACCAAAGGATTGGGTGATGCCGAATATCAACGATCCGACCAAGGCCCCCCACATGTTTCCCAGCCCGCCGATGGTGACGATTAAAAAGGCTTCAATGATGATATTGTGATCCATGCCGATGGTTACACTGATGGTTGGTGAGACCAGGGCGCCTCCCAGTCCGGCCAGCAGGCAGCCTAAAACAAATGCAAATGCAAACACCCAGCTGACATTGATACCGATGGCACCGACCATCTCCATGTCGACGGCTGCTGCCCGGGCGATTTTGCCTATTTTGGTTTTGGTGGAAAACAGCCAGAGCCCGATGGCTACGAGTGGACCGATAATCAGCAGAAACAGGTTGTATTTTGGGAACGGAGATCCAAAAACCGATATTGATCCCTGGAGTATAGTAGGCGCCATAATAGAGCGGTAATCGGCGCCCCACACCATTTTGGTTAAATCGCCCAGGATCAGCATCAAGGCAAAGGTGAATAGCAGCAGCATCAGGTGTTCGCGCTGGTAAAGATGGCAGAACAGGGCTCGTTCGGCTACCAGGCTAATCAAAGCGACCACCAGAGGCGCAAGAATCAGTGCCAGCCAGAAGCCGACTGAACCGCCGCCAAACAGCGCAGATATGCTGTAGGCGACAAACGCGCCGACCATATACAGAGAACCGTGAGCCACATTCGGTACCCTCAGCACGCCTAGCACAAAGCTAAGCCCGGAGGTGACAATAAATAGAATCATGGCACGGCTCAAACCCACCAGAAACGTGATGCTCAGAGCCGCCAGAGTTATCGCCTGTCCACCTTCCATAGCAAAATGTTCCTCTAAGAGACGAAATTAGAAGTATTGCGGAGGTTATTATCTTATCCCATCATTCCAGAATTCCAATATTCCATTATTCCAAAACAAGACATCCCGCTCGCCACAGCACACAGGCGCACAGTCCTGCTCAGCGTCAGAGACCCACCGAGCAGGACGGGCCTACTTTTCGAGCACAGGCGGATACATTTAATTAATCGGTCTCTATTGACCCCGAGCTTCCATGATCTCTTTGCATGAAGGCATAACCTCGACACCACGCAGGGTGTAGATATCCGAGGAAACAGCAAAGCCTTGCTCGGGAGAAATTTTGGTTGCCCCGAGAAACATCGGTTGAATGACCTGATGGTCACAGGCCCGCATTTCGATCCTGCCTACCGGACTTTGAATCTGTAAGCCTTCGAGGGCGTCAATAAATTTTTCCTTGTCCACAGATCCGGCTTTTTTGTAAGCCTCGGCAATGAAATTGGCGGTGTTATAGCCATGAAACGCCGGGAACCCGGGCGGATTCCCATAAGAAGCTCTAAAAGCCTTCACAAAACGTTTGTTAGCCGAAATATCCGGATAGTAAAAGTGGTAATCCATGGTTCCCAAGACCCCTTCAGGTGCGTGAATGCCCAATGGATTTAGAACGGCATGATCGGTGGCAGTGTGAACATAAATGGCGACTTTCTTATTCATGCCGGTAGTCTTGATGGTTTTCATGATATTGACCATACT
>JASFIU010000457.1:0-4165 GCA_050122495.1 Desulfobacterales bacterium
GGCGGGTCCTCATCACGTTGTAGACCTCTATTATGCCGGCGGGATTCCGGCTATTTTAGCCGAACTGCAAAAGGCCAGACTCATCAAGGAAAACCCACAGACGGTTTATGGAAAATCCGTGGCCAACATGCTGAAGGAAATCAAAGCCGGCGTAAAGGATTATAGCGTCATCCGTTCGATTGAAAAGCCGGTTCATCCAACCGGTGGACTGGCCATTCTCACCGGCAACCTGGCTCCCGAAGGCGCCATTGTTAAACAGGCCGCCGTGTCTGAAGAGATGCTGACCCATACCGGCCCAGCCCGAATTTTTAATTCCGAGGAAGATGTATTTGAAGCCATCATGAGTGCCAAAATCAAGAAAGGCGAGGTCATCGTTGTCCGTTATGAAGGGCCAAAGGGCGGACCCGGCATGCGCGAAATGCTGTCACCGACATCGGCATTGGCCGGGATGGGGATGGACAAAGAAGTGGCGCTGATCACCGACGGTCGCTTTTCCGGGGCCAGCCGCGGCGCAGCCATTGGACATGTCTCACCGGAAGCCGCCGCCAAGGGACCCATAGCGGCCCTGCAGGATGGCGATATGATTGAAATTGATATCCCCAGCAAAACGCTAAACGCCCGGCTGACCGATGAAGAAATCGGTCAAAGACTTGATGGGTTACCGGAATTTGAGCCCAAGATTCAAACCGGCTACCTGGCCCGCTATACCCAAATGGTGTCCAGCGCGGATAAAGGTGCCGTCTTTCAGCGCTAGTTTCGGAGCATGTATTTTATTTTCTCACCGCAGAGACGCAGAGTCCGCAGAGATCCTTTTTTCTTGGTCTGATTTCCTGAGAGGGGAAATCAGACCAAACAATCTGCCTCACGGCAAAGAATCACATGGAAAATTAGTTGTTAAAAGCGTTATAGGCGCGCGTATCCACAATTTTTTTTTAAGCAATAAAACCTTACCCGTAGGGTTGAGGTTTTAAGTTTTTCGTCCTCTCAACGAAAAACTTAAAGATATTTCTCTCTGCGCTCTCTGCGTCTCTGCGGTGAATAAACAGAAAGGATACTGATACACTAAGAACTTCAAACTTTACTGCACATGCTATCTATAGTGGAGATTGCGGGATATCGGGGCCGGCTGGATCCACCGGTTGGTGCTGCCCTCATAAAACCATTTATCCGGAAAGCCGCGCCGCCGCGTAAAGGTCGGATTTTCCGCCCAATCCATCATCTGCTCATAGGCTTTGTGAACCTTACGAAATACGGCTGCATCGCCGCCTTGGTCCGGATGATGGCGCTTGGCCTGCTGGCGATAAGCGCTTTTAATAACCTTTTGAAGCCGGGGTGAACCCAGATCCGACCGATTCAGTTTAAGAAAAGTCAGAGACCTGGCCATCCGAGCCGGTTCCACGATTTCGAAAGGTTTGATGGAAGATGTGGTGTTTTTGTTTTTGGCCCTTTCTAGAATATGCTGGGTCGCAATGTAACGTTTATTGGTCCTTCGTTTCTCAGCCCACCATGCATTTCCCAGTACATTGGCCATCGTGCAAAAATCTTGTGCCGGCTTTTTGCCGGGGGTTCGCGGAAAAATAAAACTGAATAAATTCACAGCCCCATAAGGAAGCACATCCATAAAAATCATGGGCTGCGTAAAATAAAATGTCGCAAATTTTGTATTGAGCGCTTTTAGCAGACCGCTGCGCATATTCAGATTATAGCGCAGCCTCTGGCGGCACTCAATTGAACAATATTTGCGTCTGCCCATATTCTCATCCGTGCCGCAGGACAAGCAGCGATTGTTGGCTTTGGGTCGGGACCAAAGGATATGGTTTTCAGCGGTCTTTTTCATGGGAACGAATTTCAAAACAATCGTAAATTTAGCGAACCTTTAGCATAGCACGTTAAGCCTTGAGTGGTCAAAGGCGTGAACGGTCTTAATCCCCGGTTTAAACATTAAAAAGAAGTTTCGTTTTACCGAGAAGTGATTTCAAAACCACTTCTAAATATTTGGACTTGCTGTTCAACGTCTTATCTTGTAAAAATAATAATAGAGGACCGCAGGTATTGGGATCATTTTCAAAAGATACACAGAAAGGGCTAAGAAAAAATGACTCAAAAAACCCCGTTTATTACGCTGGCCTGGTTGCTGATCATCTTATTTTTGTTATCCGCCTGTGGCGGGCGCGAGTTGAAAGTCGAATCTATTCCCAAATCGGGACATCCGCAGGTACTGATTGACAATCTGGAGAAGGATATTGCACTGGCGCGCAACGATCGCATAAATGTATTGTCACCCACTTGGTTTGCCAGAGCGGAATTATCACTCGGGGAAGCCAAAAAACTTCTGGACGAAGGCGCTGAACTTACAAAAATTTTTGACGAAGTTGCCACCGGTCGTGCACAGCTTAACCGTGCCAAAGAAATCGCAGCCGTATCAAAAGCCACCCTTGCCGATGCCATCAAAGGTCGCGAGCTTGCCCGCGATGCGGGCGCGGCTGCACTCGGCAAAGCTTATACGGACGTGGAGAATGAATTTTTAAAACTCACCCGGGCCATTGAAAAAAACAACCTGGATTACGCCCAACGCAACCAGGATGAAGTCACCGAAAAATTTCGCCAACTCGAAATAAGGGCCATTAAAATCAGCACCATCGGTGAAGTTCGTAATTTGCTAAGAATTGCACAAAAACAAAAATCAGATAAAACGGCCCCGGAATCGTACACAGCGGCTGTAAACAAATTAACTGAAGCCGATGCGTTTATCACCGAAAATCCTTATAATAAGGAGCAAATGGGCAAATTGGCCAACGAGGCTCTGTTTTTATCGCGGCGCCACCTGCAAATTGCAGCCGAAACCCAAAAAATACAGGAAATGGAAGCGGAACAAACCGCCCTGCGCATGGAAGCAACGCTGCACAAAACAGCCCGTTATTTAGCTGCACCGGATATGCGGGATCAGCCATTTGATAAACAGATCGAAAATATTCTGGCAACGATTTCCGCCCAGCAGGCCGACCATGAATTCACGCTGAAAAAAGCCAAAGAGCAGCAAGCAGAAATCAGAGAGTTGCAACAAGCAATCGCTTCGCTGGAGGGACAAAGCCGCAAACAACAAGAAAGACTGATGGCACAGAAGCGGTTAAATCAGCTGTTCAATGAAGTACAAGGCTATTTTAATCCCGATGAAGCCGAAGTGTATAAAAGAGAAAACCAGTTGATCATCCGGCTCAAGGCCATGAATTTCCCCGTCGGACAATCCGTTATCATGCCCGAAAATTACGCCCTGCTCGGCAAAGTCCAGCGTGCGATTCGTGCCTTTGGTGAACCGGATGTCATCATTGGTGGCCACACCGACAGTACCGGGCCGGAACCGATAAACGAGCATCTATCCCAGCAACGTGCAGACGCCGTGCGACAATATCTGGTGGCCAACCGAACGTTACCCTATGATAAAATCATCGCCGTCGGATATGGTTCGATGCGCCCGCTGGCGACAAATTCAACCGAGGAGGGCCGTGCGACCAACCGGCGTATTGACGTTACGATTTCACCTGCGGTCCAGAAATTCCAGTAAAACCGATCGGCATATTAATTCCCAAAGTTCGCCGATCTTAGGATCATGACCCGCTGCGGGGCAAAAAAGCTTGCATTGCCGCCCATAGCGGGTCTTTTTTTGGTACTCAAATCCGACATGCGGGCCAATAAAAGTTCTATATTTCAATAATGATTTGACCTAAATCAATGAAAACCGGCATCGCCTGCGTATACGATGCAAACTAAATAAACGCAAACAGGTTCAATTCTGAAAAACAGGAGGTAATCATGAAGCAAATTAATCTTTATGAAGAAAACGATTTTGCCGAAAAGGCGTTCAAAAAGCTTCTGGTACACGACTCCCCCTATTTTAAAATCCTTAATTTCAATTTTAAGGCCGGCCAGGAGTTGCCGGTTCATAACCATGACATCGATGGGCAGCTGAGTCTGGTTATCCTTGAATGCGAGGGCGAGTTTTTGGGGGAAGGTGACACGACCATGCCGGCAAAACCCGGCGATGTGGTCATCAGTGAAATTGCCGAACCTCACGGTCTGCGCGCCAAAACCGATCTCAGGCTACTGGTCACCATTGCGCCGCCGATATGATTGAGCAAAGGCGCTCAATGTCCGTTGGTTGTCGTTC
>JASFIU010000458.1:0-4163 GCA_050122495.1 Desulfobacterales bacterium
GCGGTTCACATGGAAAAAATTCATTTCTTTGAGAAAGATCCGCCACACCGTCGTATTCCAACTGAAAAACACTAGAAGTGGTTTAGGCGTTATTTCAATTAAAGATAATTGGATGAATGGCTTTTATTAAAGTACTTGACAGCCCCAGAAATTTTTAATTATATTGTTAACAATTTTATAAACTTTATTAAGCGGTTTTATAGTATGATCAACGCCATATTTTGATCCGAGAAAAACTCATTTTTTCAAGGAGGCACTGATGGGGGAAAAGTTTAAAGTTCTGTTGTATGAATCCATGCACAAAGAGGGCACCATGCTTCTGGAAGAAAAATGTGAGGTCATATATGCCAGGTCTTACGAGGAAAAAGACATCATTGACCAGGTTGCAGATGTGGATGCCATCATTATCAGGGCCAACGGGGCGGTAACGGATAAGATAATGGAAGCCGCACCGAACTTAAAAGTTATCGGAAGGCACGGTGTCGGACTGGATGCCATTGATCTGGCGGCTGCAAAGAAACGGGGCGTCAAGGTTGTTTATACCCCCCAGGCCAACAAGGAAAGTGTGGCCGAGCACTTCGTCGCCCTGGCGATCATGCTGGCAAAAAAATTAAGACTGGCTGACATGGCGCTGCGGGATGGCAACTGGCAGGCGCGCTATGAACTCATCGGTACCGAACTCAGAGGAAAAACCCTGGGGGTGTTGGGGTTTGGTCGCATCGGTCAGCAAACCGCTAGAATTTGCCGGTTTGGCTTCGATATGCGCGTTCTGTATTATGATCCAATCGAATTTCCAGAAACGGAAAAAGAACTGGATGCTTTGCGGGTAGATGATAAAGCGCTGTTTAAAGAAGCTGATTTTATCTCGATTAATATGCCCCTGCTTCCACAGACTCAGCACTTTGTCAATGCTGATTTGCTCAGATTAATGAAGCCCGGAGCGTTTTTGATTAATATGGCCCGGGGACCGGTATGGAACGAAGGGGATGTCGTTGCGGCCCTGCAGGAGAATCGAATTGCAGGAGCCGGCTCGGATGTATATGAGGTGGAGCCGATTACGCCGGATAATCCGCTGTTTAAACTGGACAATTTCGTTGGAACACCGCATATGTCCGCCCATACCGAGGAAGCGATGGTCCGGATGAGTATGGTTGCCAAGGACGTACTCTGCTGCCTGGAGGGTACAGCGCCGGAGTATCCGTTTAAAGCGGACTGAAGAAAGGAAATTCGTATGCCCAAAATAACCATATTTTCGCAAACCTGCAAAGGCATGGATGATTGTGGCATCTGTGCCCACGTCTGCCCGGAGCAGCTGTTTGAAGCCTGCAAAGAAATGAATGAATCCGGATATATTCCACCTGAGATCAAGGATCCGGATGAGTGTACCGGTTGTTTAAACTGTATGATCTGCTGTCCGGATTACGCGATTGTCGTCGAAAAAGATGAAGCCAACACACAAGAGGATCATGATGTCAACGAATGATAGAGTACAAACAGGAACCCATTTTGAGATGGGCAATTGGGCCTGCACGGAAGGCGCCATTGCCGCCGGGTGCAATTTTGCTGCCGGCTATCCGATCACACCGGCCAGCGAGGTCGCCAATTTGCTGGCCGCCAGGCTACCGAAAGTCGCCGGCACCTTTTTACAGACCGAAGACGAGATCAGTGCGATCTGCTCGGCTATCGGCGCTTCCTGGGCCGGCTGCAAAGCCATGACCGTTACTTCCGGACCCGGTATCAGCCTGATGCAGGAAAACATTGGATTTGCGGTGGCCACCGAAACACCCCTGGTGATCGTTGACGTCCAGCGTTTCGGTCCGTCCACCGGTGTGCCATCGGTGGGGCTCGCAGGCGATATCGTCCAGGTCGCACGCGGATCTCATGGGGATTACCAGATCATTGCACTTTGCCCGGAGAGTCCCCAGGAAATGTTTGACCTGACCATACGGGCCTTTAATTTGGCCGAGAAATACCGCGTGCCGGTTTTTGTCATGGCGGATGGATTTATGGGTCATATGCGGGAGCAAATCGTGATTCCCGAAAAAGATCACATCCAATTGAAGAATCGCAAAATCGCACAGCCGGCCGAAACCGTTCTTGACCGCCAGGATTTTTTAGATGTCGATGTGGCCCCCATGCCGGTATTCGGGCGAGGGCTTAAGGCCCACGTGACCAGCTCCTGTCATGATGAGCACGGCATGCGCAATCTGACCGATCCGGAGGTCATGCATCGCTATACCATGCGTCCGATAGAAAAGATACTGAGCCATCGCGACGATATTGTTCAGGTGCAGGATGCGTGCGAAGACGCAACGATTGCCTTGGTTAGTTGCGGTACTGTTTCGCGTTCTGCCCGGGCGGCGGCGAAAATGGCTCAAGCTCAGGGATTAAATGTCGGCACCTTGCGCTTTCTAACCTGTTGGCCGTTTCCGGATAAGGAAGTCCGCAAAGTGGCTGAAAGGGTAGACGACATGCTGGTGCTGGAAAACAATACCGGCCAGCTATACCCGTATATCAAGGCTGAGGCCGCCCATGCCTGCCGGGTATCCTTTTTAGGGCCGCAAATTCTGGGTCAGATCCATGACCCCCAATACATCCTCGATCATATTAAGGAGATCATTCAATGACGGCTACAGCTCATCCGTTACGACAAAAGTACACCCGCAGCCATATCAAGCGTACGACCACCTGCCCGGGTTGCGGTATTGGTACGGTTTCCCAGGCGATCCTGCGCGCCATTGACGAACTGCAATTGGATATCGATGATTTCATATTCGTTTCCGGCATTGGTTGTTCTGCCTGGATCCCCAGCCCGTTTTACAATGCCGATACGCTGCACACCACCCACGGGAGACCGGTCGCTTTTGCCACCGGCGTAAAACTGGGCCTGCCGGATAAACATGTGATGGTTGTCAGCGGAGACGGCGATTTAACCGCTATCGGCGGCAATCACCTGATTCACGCCGCCCGGCGCAATATCAATTTAACCGTTGTGCTGGTAAACAACGGTATTTATGGCATGACCGGAGGGCAAACCGCCCCCACCACGCCCCGGGGCGTCAAAACCGTTACCAGTCCTTATGGCGCCATGGAGCACGATTTTGACATTTCGCCAATGATCGTTGCCGCCGGGGCTTCATATGTCGCCCGCTGGACGACCCACCATCCGCGCCAGATGGCGAGATCCCTTAAACGGGGGATTCAGAAAAACGGATTTGCCTTGATTGAGGCGGTGAGCCAATGTCCGGTACAGTACGGCCGGGCCAGCAAATTGGGTGGTGCGGTTGAGATGCTTAAGTATTTCAAGGAAAACAGCATTCGGATCAACAAGGCTCAAAAAATGGATCCGGCTGAGCTCCCGGGCAAAATCATCGTTGGCGAATTCATTGATCGTGAAAAAGCCGAGCTGAGTGAACAATGGCTTGAATTGCATGGTGAATTGATGGAGGACAAATAATGGCACAAACCGATTTAACCATCGCCGGTGTGGGCGGTCAGGGTTCGATTCTGGCCGGTGTTATTTTAGGCTCCGCCGCGGTCACCTTTGACGGAAAATATGCCACCCAAACCCAGGCCTATTCCTCCGAATTGCGAGGCGGTTTTGCAGCCGCCTGGGTGATCGTCTCCGATGAACCGATTGAATTTCCAAGGGTAACCGCCCCTGATATTCTGGTTGCCCAGGCACAGGATTCCATTGACCGCTTTGGAGACGTATTAAAGTCCGATGGGACCCTAATCACCGACAGTGACATGGTTCATGAGATTCCGCCGACGGTAAAACACATTTATAAAATACCGGCCACGACCATTGCACGGAATGAAATCAAAATAGCGGTGGCGGCCAACATGATTATGCTGGGTGCCCTTTGTAAGATTACCGGGGTTGTCAGCCGCAAAGCCCTGGAGCAGGCGATTGCCGCAGCAGTTCCCAAAGGCAAAGAGAATATTAATTTGGAGGCGTTTAATCAGGGATTTGAGCGAGTTACGGAATTGTAAATAATTACACTCGGAACAAGAATATTTTTATTAACCAATCCGAAACACGAAATTCGAAATTCGAATCTTCAAATGCTTTAAACATAGAGAGGAATAATTAACCAAAAGGATCAAAAAATTTACTTGTTTTGAAGATTGATAATTTGATCATTCGGATTTGTTTAGGC
>JASFIU010000459.1:0-4149 GCA_050122495.1 Desulfobacterales bacterium
TCCATGTCGCCGGGTTGGCCCAGCAGAACCTGGTGGCGCAGAATCAGCGTACGGTTGCACGCCTTCTCGGTGGCGGGACACCTCGGATCGTCAAGGTCAACCGCCTTTTGATAGTGTTCCAGAACCTCGGCGCAGACATATGGGCTCAAGTTTTCCACCTCAAAGACCGGATGGGCATACAGCGGTTTGCGATCACCTTGAACAAACGGAATGCCTTCGGCATTCAGCGCCTGGCAGAGTCTTGCCGGATCCAGATTGGCGTAAGCCTCCGGCTCATATTTAAGCAGGTAATAGTAATACGCGTGTTTCATTGACGGTCCATCGATCCGAATATGGTCTAACCCGGGAATCTCATGAATACCTTCTGTCAGGCGCCTGGCATTGGCCTGTCGCCGGGCATCATCGTCGGGGAACCTTTCCAGCTGGCCCAGCAGCACCGCAGACTGAAATTCAGACAGTCGGTAATTGCTGGATATCTGCTGGCAGGTTAAATCTGAAGACCGCACCGCGTCTTTTTCACGAAAGCGGCCGAAAGCGCGCAGGGCCACCACTTTCTCGGCCAATTGGGAATCATCGGTCAGGATCAACCCGCCCTCACCGCAGGTAAGCGTTTTATTGGACTGGAAGCTGAAGGTTCCCAGATCGCCCCAGGTGCCGGCTTTTTTATTATTTAAACCGGCATCAATGGCCTGAGCACAATCTTCGATCAATGCCAGACGGTTTGAGTCGGCTATTTCTTTCAGGCGAGGCATGTCGGCCATATGGCCTGCCAGGTGAACGGGCATTATGGCCCGGGTGTTGGGGCCGATCCGGCCCTGCACGTCATCAGGGTCCAGACAGTAGCTTCGGGGATCAATGTCGGCAAACACCGGCACGGCGCCCACTATCAGCACCGATGTAACCGTGGAAATAAAAGTGTAGGGCGGCACAATGACCTCGTCACCGGATCGGATATCAAGCGCCCGCAGCGCCACCTCAATCGCCGTGCTCCCGTTGGATACCGGCAGGGCGTAACGAGCAGCGTGCAGGTCGCCGAACCGTTTGCCAAAAAGCGTTCCCAGCGCCTCCGGATCGTCGCCTTGAAGCCCGGCAAACCAGCGGTCGCTTTTTAATACTTTATCCAGCCACTGTTTTTCTTCAACACCGCCCCGGGGCCAGCCGGGATAGGGTTTTGCTCTGACGGGCGTACCGCCATTCAAAGCTAATTTTACCATCAGCGAGTCTCCTCTTTGCTATCAACACCCCAGGGTGTCTCCCGGATAATCTCCAGCATTCGGCGATTATGGTGTTGCATGGCTTTTTCTGCGGCTTTGGACTCGCGCTTTTGAAAGGCCGTGAGTATATCTTTGTGAAATGTAAAGAACTCCGCGTAATGCGGCGAAAGTTTAAACGCAAGCGGAAGGGCCTTATAGCGCAACCCCTCGAGAATTTCTTTGAGGAGTTCATTGCCGCAGGCCTGGTAGATTAGGAGGTGAAAATCGTGGTCCGAGCGCGAATAGGCCACATCATCTTCACGTTTGACGATCAGCTTCTGCTCGTTCAGGATTTTTCCCATCCGAGCAATAATTTCCGGAGTTGCCCGCTCGGCACCCAACCGGGCGGCCATGGCTTCCATGGTCTCGCGCACCTCATAGAGCTCTAAAGCCATTTTGCGGGTTAAGGCAACCAGCCGCACGCCTTTATGCGGCGTGTGGGCAACGATTCCTTCCTGCTCAAGTCTTCGAACCGCCTCCCAGATCGGCGTCCGGCTCACCCCGAGTTCCTGGGTTAAGCTTTCAACGTTTAAAGAGCTGCCCGGTGCAAACCGTCGATCGGCGATCATCTCTTTGAGAATATCATAGACCTGGGCATTCAGGTTGGTCCTCACGACCCGATACGTTTTTGTTTTCACTCGAGGCATCTGTCCTTCCTTTTCGGTGCGAGCTGGCGAGTTTATAAGATGGGTAACATTTCAGCATGTCAATGTCAACATATTTCATGAAACATAAAACATGTTTTATGAAATTTGTTGACGGCAATCGTCAAAATTTGTTACAGAGTCCTGGTGGATACAAAAAATAGGTTTCAGGTGTCAGATCTGAAACCTGAAACCATCAACTTGAGGAATTTATGATGCCTGAAAATTCTGGACAACGAAGTCGGAAAGCCCGGCGCGAATGGATTCAGATCGATGCCCTTGCCTGCGGGACCGGGTGGGATGAAAAGGATCTTACCAAACCTCAAATTCTGATCGAAGATGTCTTCGGCGCCAGCCACCCCGGCAGCTATCATTTAGATGGTTTGGCACAGGAAGCCTCGATCGGTGTATTTCAGGAAGGCGGGCGACCGGCTAATTTCCATGGCACGGATCTATGTGACGGGTGGGCGATGCTGCATGACGGAATGAATTATATTTTGGCTTCACGGGAAATCCTCTGTGATCTGGTGGAGGTTCATGGCCGCGTCATTCCCTGGGATGGTGTGGTACTCATATCCTCCTGCGACAAATCCGTACCCGCCCACCTGATGGCGGCCGCCCGTTTAAACATTCCGGCCATGCACATTCCGGGAGGCAGCAATCGCATTGGTCCCCATATGTCACACAGTGTGCTGGTGGGCGATACCGCTACAAAGATGCGACAGGGTGAAGATGTATCCCAGCAAATCCGTGACTTCAAACTCTCAGGATGCCCGGGCTTTGGCGCCTGCCAGTTTATGGGGACCGCCAGCACCATGCAGTGCATGTCCGAGGCGCTGGGAATGACCATGCCGGGCGCAGCCCTGACGCCGGCAAGTTTATTTGATATTCGCCGCGGTGCCCGTTATACCGGTGAGCAAATCATGAACCTGACCCGCAAAGGAATTACCCCGGCCGACATTTTGACCCCGGCGGCCTTTGAGAATGCCATGCGCGTGCATGCCGCCATTTCCGGTTCAACCAATGCATTGATTCATTTGCCCGCCATTGCCCATGAACTGGGCATCTCGATCAGTGAAGTCCAGTTTGATCGCATCAACCGGGAAACACCCTATCTGGGCAATATTCAGCCCTCGGGTAAGTATTTAAGCGAGCTTTTCTGGTATGCCGGCGGGATCCCCAGGGTCCAGCTCGAACTGGGCGACATGCTGGATCTAAATGTAATGACGGTTACCGGTAAAACCCTGGGTGAAAATCTGCTGGAACTGGAACAAGACGGTTTCTTCAGACGGGGAGAAGGTTATTTGGCCAATTATCATTTAACGCGTGAGGAGGTGATTCATACACGCGATAAAAGCACGGAGTTTGGCTCTATTGCGGTATTAAAAGGCAATCTGGCGCCGCAAGGTGCGGTCATCAAATATTCTGCGGTTGATCCCGACATGATGATTCATCAGGGCCCGGCCAGGGTATTTGATCGAGAGGAGGACGCGCTGGATGCCATTTTAAAGGGCCGGGTTGAACCCGGATCGGTGATCATCCTGCGCTATGAAGGGCCGCGCGGGAGCGGCATGCCAGAAATTCTGGCAACCACCGAAGCCCTGGTGACCATTCCAGCCCTCAGTAACACCGCCATCGTTACCGACGGTCGATTTTCCGGCGCCACCCGGGGGCCGTGTATCGGTCACGTTTCTCCCGAGGCCAGCCGGGGCGGGCCGATTGCCCTGGTCGCGGACGGAGATCTGATATCCATTGATATCCCCAACCGCAAACTATCCGTAATCGGCTGTGAAGGCAAGCAGATGTCGCCGGACCAGGTCAAAGACCATCTGGCCGACCGCAAAAAAGAATGGAAGCTGCCGGATCTGCAGCACACCAACGGCGTTTTGAAACGCTATGCCCGGCGTGCGGCATCGGCCATGAAGGGAGCTTATTTGGAAGATTAACAAATTGCGGATTTCGGATTGCAGATTGCAGATTGGGTTAACGGCTTCGCTATTTTTTTTAATCCGCAATCCGAAATCTGAAATCTGCAATCGATTTTGCTCCATTACTCCAAAATTTAATTTATTTGAGAGGAGGATCATACAATGGGTGATAATCAAGTCGTCAAATATGACGAAATGGGTGTCATGGATGGGGGTACCATCGGGTTACCACGGGAAATGAACCGCGATATCTGGCTCAGGGAGGTTTTCCCGGAATGGGGGTCTTTTCTCAATTATGAGATTGCCAACTTTGAGGTCCCCGGC
>JASFIU010000460.1:0-4136 GCA_050122495.1 Desulfobacterales bacterium
AAGATTTCTGCCAAGATGTTTCACCCCACCAGGGATCATCCATCAAGGGGAAGCTGTCGATGCCGAATTGAGCAGCAGCATACTCGGCCGGGATCTTGGTGAGGTTGGTTTCCCAGTCGGCATAGTTCTGAACAACCACTCCCTTATATCCCTGCAGGTACAACTGCTCCCACATCATGGTTTGGTATTCGGGCCAGGCCTCGCACAGGCTGATAACATCAGGTTTGCTCGCCATTACGGCGGTGATTACCGGGGCGAAGTCGGTTTGGTCAACGGCGAAGAACTCCTCGTAGACGATATCGAACCCCATGGCCTTGGCGGCGCCGATCTCCCATGCGCCAACCTGGCGGGACATGATGCAGTCCTGAGTGGTTAACGCATATTTCAACGGTCTTCCCATCTCTTTTTCACTGGGCAAAACCATCCTGGCTATCAGGGCATTGAACATGTTACACTGTGGGGTTATATCTCCGCCGGCGACGACGTATGGCTTCTTGGGATCGCAGTCGGTGGGGACCAGGGAAGCATAGACCACTTTGTGCTTGGTGAGGAAGGGTGCGGTGGAGTTGGCCGCATCGCCGCCAATGGCGCTGATGAATTTAACATCATGCTCTAAGACCAATTGGCGGGCACCCTGGAGTGCCTTGGCGGCGTTGGCCTCGTCGTCAAAAGCATGCATCTTCATTGGATATCTTTTACCACCAACGAGGAGACCACCGGTCTTATTGACTGCATCAATCCAGATGTTATTTCCGGTAAGTCCGGGAAGTCCCCACCCGGCATCAGGCCCTGACAGCGCGCAGAGGAAACCGACGTTAATCGTCTCCCCTTTGGGGTATTTTTTTCCTATCTGCTGGTCAGGCAGGTGGCTTAAGATAACCATTTCGTCTTCAGAAAGATCAGCGGGTGCCGATTTCGCTACTGAGGGTAACGCCAGTGCCAAACCTGACGCTGGCCCGGCAACACCCAAAATTTTTAAAAATTCCCTCCTTCCAATTTGTCCTTTCTTATATTGTTTATGCAGCCTATCCAATTTGTCTTGCGGATCATGCTTCATACTTTACCTCCTTTCATTATGAGATAGTTTTAGACCATTTGGTCTTGGCCCATCGTTAAATACAAGGATCCAGTAGATTATGATAATCCATAAATCGAATAGACTATGATCGTAAGCAGTGATGAAAAGGTTGAGCAAATAAAAAAGGTGTGAAACTAGCAACTCCGGCCATGGACCCAAAAGCAAGTTTGGTCTTTGCCATTTTCAAATATCTGAAGAGAGACAGATTCTATCCTGAACGCGGGGCCATTCTCCGGTAAAAGTTACAAAGAAAAAACGAAGCAACGTCGTTTTTTGATTCAAAGCACTGCCCAAAATGTTCGAATCTATCAAGCTGTCCCATCAAAGAAGGTAAGAAATTTAAATACTTGTTATATCACACCTTCTAGCATGTCAAGATTTTTTGTTTTGATGAAGCCTCAATTCACGGGTCCAAAAGACGTAAGGTAATTCATTCTGCGACCGATTCACTAACTGAGAATCTTCTTGCGCTGGGGATCATAAAGGGCCCGACTGGGCTCCCGCCTGGCGGAAAAAATTTCCGTATAGGCCTCAATTTCATATCCACCGGTATGATCGGCTTCGGCAACAGGAAGATATCCGAAGGCAATCGTTTTACCGACCGTATAACCGTAACCGCAGCTGGTTGTCACCCCGATGACCTTACCGCCATGAATAATCGGTTCGCTGCCGCGCAGCATCACCGGCGCTTTAGCATCAAGCGTAAAGGTGCACAGTTTCCACTTCGATCCTTGTTCTTTGACTTTGGCCAGCGCATCCCGGCCGAGGAAATCTCCTTTGTTCAAAGCGACGCAGAATCCTATTCCGGCGTCATAAGGTGTGTATTCAGGGGTTAGTTCGGCGCCCCAGAGGCAATAGCCTTTTTCAAAATGCAGAGAGTTGATCGCCCGGTAGCCGGCATTGGCAACACCCAGTTCCTGTCCGGCATCCCAAAGGGTCTCGTATACATGGCTGGCAAATTCGGCCGGGATATAAAGCTCATAGCCCAATTCACCGACAAAGGTGACCCGCAAAGCCATTGTCGGTGCGTATCCTACGGTAATATCCCGGCACTTCCCGAATCTGAAATTTTCGTTGCTTATATCTTCCCGCGTAATTTTTTCCAAAAGCTTGCGAGAATTGGGCCCAATAACATTGATGACCGCCAGCGCAGATGTCACATCGCGGAATTTGACCGATCCGTCTGTGGGCAAATGCCGTTTGATCCACTGTGAATCATGCAATCCGAGTGCCGTTCCGGTAATCAGCAAAAATCTGTCCTCAGCCAAGCGTGCGATCGTAATATCGGCCTCAATTGTGCCGCGCGTATTGCACAGCTGGGTGTAGGTGATGTTACCGACCGGTTTGTCGATGTTGTTGGCTGCCAGCCAATTTAAAAAAGACAGTGCCCCGGGGCCCTCGATTTCAAATTTGTTAAACGATGATTGATCGATCAGCACAACATTTTCACGTGCCGATTTATGTTCGTTGCCGACATGTTCAAACCAGTTGGGAATTTCAAAGGACAGTTTGTCTTTGGGTTCAACCCCATCGGGCGCAAACCAGTTCGGCCGCTCCCAGCCGTATTTGGCACCGAACACCGCGCCTTTTTCTTTTAGCAGGAAATACAGCGGGCTGCGCCGGATGCCCCTGGCAGAATCATGCTCCTCGTTGGGCCAGTGAATGGTGTAATGCTTACCGTAGATTTCCCGTGTCCTTTCGACATTATAGGCCCGGCTTTTGTGGTAAGGCCCAAATCGTCGGATATCAAGCGGCCAGATGTCCAAACTCGGTTCACCCTCGATAATCCACTCGGCCAGCATGCGTCCGGCGCCCCCACCGGCGGCAATTCCGAAAGCGTTGAATCCTACAGCAACGAATACGTTCTCCAGCTCAGGCGCCGGCCCCATGATCGCATCACCATCCGGTGTAAAGGCCTCCGGGCCGTTGATTAATTTGGAAACACCGGCCTTTTTAAGGCAGGGGGTGCGTTCCATTGCCGGTTGGGAGAGCTGCATAAAGTGATCATGGTCGGAATTCAGCAGCTTTGATGTAAAATCATTCGGTACCCCGTCAACGGCCCAGGGGATGCCGTTTCTTTCATAACCGCCCATCACCAACCCGCCAACTTCTTCCTTATAGTAGAGCAAGTTGTCTTTGTCGCGAATGGTCGGCAAATCTTTCGGCATCCCCTCGATCGGGTCGGTAACCATATATTGATGTTGAAACGGCACCACCGGCGTATTGACCCCCAGCATCTCGCCGATCTGGTAGCCCCACATGCCGGTGCAATTGACTACGATTTCACACTGTATATCGCCCTTGTCGGTTTTCACGGCCGAAACCCGATTTTTTCCGAATTCAAATCCGGTCACCAAAGTATTGCGATATATTTTGGCTCCTTGATTACGCGCGCCCCTGGCTAAAGCCTGGGTAATGCCCGCAGGATCAGCCTGACCATCTGTCGGCATAAATGCCGCCCCGATGATGCCCTCCAGAGAAAGAATCGGACAGAGATCATAGGCTTCCTTGGGGGAAATCATGTGCATTTCCAGCCCGAAGCTACGGGCAGTGGTGGCACCACGCTTTAGCTCAAACATCCGTTCAGGAGTACTGGCCAGGTGCAGACAGCCACTTTTCTTCCAGCCGGTGGCCAGGCCGGTTTCCGCTTCGAGTTGCTCGTACAGGCTGACACTGTATTGCAGCATGCGGGTAATGTTCCTTTCGGAACGTAGCTGTCCCACCAAGCCGGCCGCATGCCAGGTAGAACCACTGGTTAGTTCTCCTTTTTCTATAATGACGACATCTTTCCAGCCCATCTTTGTCAGGTGGTAAGCTGTGCTGCAGCCGATGATACCGCCACCGATAACGACGACCTGTGCACTGTCTTTCATAATGCGCCTCCCTATTTCTAAATCATTCGATTTAATGGGAAGATTGTAAACAGGAACCGCAAATTCCGCAGATTAACGCAGATTATTTCTAGATCTGCACTAAAACTGACCAGAATTCACATCTAAATCTGTGAAATCTGCGTAATCCTCCACAACGATTGGCGGACAAGTCTTCGGATTTAAAT
>JASFIU010000461.1:0-4132 GCA_050122495.1 Desulfobacterales bacterium
TATAATTCATAAAATTGCTCGTTGGTGAGTTGATAATTAAGGTTTTTATCGATCATGAAAATCCCACCGACCATACTATTTACGGCGGCACTCAATTGGGCTTCCTTTTCACGAATTAGAATTGCAGCGTGTGCCGCCTCCTCCTCTGCTTTTTTTCGTTCCGTGATATCCATAAAGGTGACGACTGCACCGACGACCTGACCATCTTTCTTTATCGGCATGCTGGTGTATTCGACAGGAAACGAAGAGCCATCCTTTCGCCAGAGCACCTCGTCGGCAATTTGGTGTTCTGCGCCATCAGCATAGGTTAGATACATGGGACAATCATCTTTCAAATAGACCGAGCCGTCTGCGTGGGAATGGTGAATTTTCTTATGAACCTCATCTCCGATAAGTTCCTCTGGGCCGTAGCCCAGCATTCGGTTGGCTGCCGGATTAATAAAGGCTAATCTTCCATCCAGATCCACACCGAAAATACCCTCGCCGACTGATTCCAGCAGTAAGCGCGATTTTTCCTCAGATGCGCGCAGCGCTTCTTCGATCTGCTTTTGTTCCGTTATATCTTCTTTGACCGCCACAAAATGAGTTATCTCACCTTCTTCATTTTTGATAGGCGATATCGAGGCGCTTTCCCAAAATTCCTCACCATTTTTTCTTTTATTTTTAAACTCTCCCCTCCAAACCTTACCGGCAAGAATCGTATCCCAGAGTTCTTTGTAATATGATTCGGGTAAATCTCCAGACTTTAATACCCTTGGATTCTGTCCGATGGCCTCGTCTGGGGAATATCCGGTAACTTCGCTAAATGTCGGATTGACGTATTCAATGGTTCCATCTTTGGCGGTAATCACAACTGAAACCGGGCTCTGCTCAACTGCTTCGGATACTTTCTTTAATTCGCCGGTGGCTTCCTGCACCCGTCTTGTGATCGTGTGGTTGCGCTGAATAAAAAAAGCAATAAAGGCCGCTATAATTAGGGTGCCTGCGATACCAGACCACAGGGTTAAGAGGGCCAGATGTTCCTTGGGACCGTTTCTGAATTTTTCGTTCATGTACCAAGTGATGGACAGATCCGCACCGGCGCTGACCGTTCGAGTTGTTACGGAGTGCAGTGCGCCAGACAAAGGCTCACCTATGATCTCGCGTTCGGACCCGAGGCCACTTGGCTCTTTAAAACGGCCCTTCATATGCAGCTGCAATCCATCCAGTTGGTGAATGTTGAACAATCCTTTGACGATGGCATCGAAATTAACCAAACCGATGACGACCAACTGGCCGCGTGCATCCTGGATGGCAAGTGCCGCTGGTGAGTAGCGTGCACCGTGCTCAGCGCTAAAAGGCGGCCCCAGCATGACCTGGTCTGGATTGTCGACAGCAACCTTGATATTGTCGAGAATCTCCGGTTGTCGACTTAAGGGTGTATCCGGCGACAACGGACCCAGGGGATCATTGGAAAAGTCGATTGACCATTCTGGGCCGTCCACCTGCGGGCGTGCTACAGCCTTGGCATCAAGGAAAAAGGCGGTGGCGCGGCCTTCCAGGCCATCCGTAGCACCCAGAAACTCGACTTCGGAAACCTCACTTGAATTTTCGAAAAGGATCGCCAGACCGGACAAGGGGGCATAGCTTTCCTCCAGCCATCCCAAAATAGTACTGGAAAGCCACTGGGCCGCCTGGGAGGCCTCCGCTTCCCATCCCTTCCGGGCATCTGCACGGAATGCCTCACTTAAGGCGTAGGTGCCGTAAATGCCGCCAAGGGCTATAAGTATCAATAAAATCCAGGTTAATGCGGTTTTCACTTGCACGTATCCAGTTATTACTCGTTGATGCTGAAAATCGGACGAAACCCCCGCGGTGCAAGAGTCGTCGAAGAATCCCAGGTGCGAATATTGTTAAGGTCCACAACGATCACCTTAGGAGCCACGTGTTTATAATAAGCCTTTTTCTCAATGATGCGGACCATGGCATCCACCGCGATGCGCGCCTGGAGCACAGTCAGATCACTTGGCGCTGCAGTGATGCCACCTCGGCGTATGCCGCGATCCACCCCCGGACTGTAATAATATGAAATAATTTTTATGCGGCCTGCCAGCCCTCGTCGTCGCAGGATTTTAACGGCAGCTTCCGCAGTAACAGCCGTGCCGGCGATACAATCCAGATCCGCGGCGTGCTGGTCGAGGACTGCCTCGATCAACTTTGCTTGGGTCGCACGGCCGGTGTCACCGTACTGTGAGGCCACGATTTCGATGTCGCCATTCGCGATTGCCTTTCGAAAGCCTGCATCACCGGCAATCACCCAGCCGGCACCTTTGGGCCCGGGGAACCAGGCCACCTTCATGGGCTGCCCGCTTTGAGTTTGTAAACGCCACAGGTAACGACCGGCCTGATTTCCCATATCCCAAAAGGATACAGCTGCCCGGGCGGCAATATCCGGTGATGATAGGCCATTGATCAAATCCAGCACAGGAATACCCAGATCAGATGCTCTTTTGACAATGTCGTTAAGACCATCCAGAGAAATGGCACTTATGATCAATCCGTCCGGTTTTTTTTTGAGACTGTCTTCCATCTGACGACGCTGAACCTCGAGCTGATCGTAACCGCCGGCTTCGTATATTGCTAGGCGGATACCCAGACGACGGGCCTCGTCGATCAGCCCGTAGTTAACCCCCAACCAGTAATCATCTTTAAGATGAGGGATATAGGCCTCGATGCGCCATTTTTTCTGCGCCTTGTCCAGCGGGGTATACAGCTTGTGATCCCGCTGGAGCATGTCATTAAATGGCGGATTCCATACATTCACTTTCAGCGGATACCATGCTTCTTCAGATAGCACTGTTGACGGTGCTATTACGATAAAAAGGGCGAGGGCCCACAGCATCGGGCCGCGTTTTTTAAGCCGGTTATAAATTTGTGCATAAATAACGTCATACAAACGTTTCAGTTTCGATACCCTGTCAATGGATTTTGTATTTTTCTGCATACCCGATTCCTTTAAGGATCATGTTATTTCTTTTTCAGCTTGATCATCCGCCGGGCCAATATACTTAATAGGTCTTTCAGTTCTATCTCGGCCGGCTTGGGCCGCCGAAATCCACCATGCAGGCCAGAACGTCGGCAAAATTAACTGTTAATCCGAGACAAGGATTACAATCGCCGGCTAGGAAATCTTCAGAGATCTATGCAGGATTTTCATCGTACTCTTCCCCCCGATGAGTGGTTACGAATAATAAATAGCATAAATCGATAAAATTTCAATAAGCTACTGTTTGGGGAAAGCATATAGCTCTAAAATTGACACTAGCGCCAATAAATCTTACTAAATCCAATCTAAACTATTTTTGAAGCTATCTAATTGTGGACTTCGTGCCTCTATCGAAATAATTCAATTATTGAGGATTTCATTTTCAAAGATTAAAGAAATTAGGTGGCTTAAAGTTTTAGATTTCGTATGACAAATCTATGGCAGGGGTTAATAATGAAATTAAAAAACGGGAACTTAAATTGAGAAAATAACCGTCATTTAACAATTCAAAAAACTGTGAGTACCGAATATTAAAGTATTACCTGTTATTCGGTAAACATTCGGTAGATTACCGATTCGGTTTTTTGCGCTTTCAAAAATCAAAATTTTACGTTCCCTTAGCTTTATATCTTGAATTTTGGTTGTTAATAATTCACAAATTCGCATGCCAGTTCTTAGGAGGATTAAAATCATTGCTTTATCGCGAGGTTTCCCGCGGATTTTTTTAAGGATCTGCTTAGCATCTTTGGGCTCGATTGGGCGGGGTAATGAATTGCAATTTTTTAAAAAATATTCACTATGAGGGTAATTTCTTTTTTTGCTCCATTTTCTACGATAGTGTTTTTTCATTCTGTCCTCCTTTCATAAATAAGCTCGCTATCAATTAAGGTTGCCTAATTTCCAATCTAAAAAGCCTGCACAAAATAACAAAATTGCGAAAACTTGCAAGTAGGGTTATTTAAACAAGCAGCAAAATGTATTTTCAAGCTTGTCTAAATATATTTACTTGACAAAACTTGCAAGTTAGTTTATTTAGTCAAGTTATGAAAGGTTCAATTGAAAAACAAGCAATGGCGGAAGTCCCCGGTATTCTCGCAAACTTTCTTG
>JASFIU010000462.1:0-4131 GCA_050122495.1 Desulfobacterales bacterium
TCCAAATTTCTGACAACGAAAAACCTGTCCGGCTTCAAGGGCAGTATTGATATGCTGCTGGCGGATATATTCAATCAACAAACCCGGGCAGCCCATAAGCTCGATTTGCCGGACCCATACCATGTTATTTCTTTTACCCGTCCCTTAAGAGAAGACCGGCATAAAGCCAAGTTAAAATTCTACTACCCCAAGAAAAAAAATGGGTCCAAAGCCGACTTTCGGATTTCTTTGTTGCTGGATATGGATAAGCTCGGAGAAGTGCGTACGGATTTTTATCTGAATAAGAAGGAATTAACGATCACTTTTTTTGTTGGAGATGAGAACCACAAGCTAAAATTCGATGCAAACCTGGCGGAAATCAGCGATCGATTAGCCCCTGCATTTGATTACTTAATTGTAAAGACAGTTGTATCAGCAAAGAAAATTCAGGATTTCCATCGCCAGGATTTGGATCTCGGCAATGATAAACAAATCGATCTGAGGATCTAAAGATGAAAAAGAAATCCAAAGCCGTGGCGCTTAAATACGACCAGGGAAAAGACGCGGCGCCCCAAGTTACGGCCAAAGGCCGGGGCTTTGTTGCCGAGAAGATTATTGAAACTGCCCGGGCGCATAACGTTCCGCTGCATGAAGATAAAAATCTGGTGCAGGTGCTGGAAGCGCTCGATCTGGAAACCGAAATCCCCCCTGAGCTGTATCGTGCCGTAGCGGAGGTGTTGGCGTTTATTTACCGGTTAAACGCAAAAATATAGGTGTCAGTGTTCAGGTGTCAGGTGTCAGGATTGATAGCTTCGATATTTGCAGCTGTTGGATGTCATCTGTTCCCTGACACCCGAAACCTGACACCTGAAACCTTTAAAAAAATACGAAAAGCACCGACATTTTGAATTAAAAGGCCTAGCTGACTTGAAACCACTTGACCTCGTGAATACCCCCCTTGAGGGCATCAATTTAATTGAAGCCAGTGCCGGTACGGGCAAAACCTACACCATCGAAGGATTGTTTTTGCGGCTGATTCTGGAAAAGCAGTTGCAGGTCGATCAAATCCTGGTGGTGACCTTTACCATAGCGGCCACTGAAGAGCTGAGAGATCGCATTCGAACGAAGCTGCTCCAGGCTGAAAAAGCATTTCGCACCGGATCGAGCACGGATAACCTGCTGATGGATCTGCTCAGATCCCAAACGGATCATCGGGCAGCCATTGATATAATCCACGCCGCGCTGGTTGAATTTGACAAAGCATCCATCTTTACCATTCACGGATTCTGCGCTCGAATCCTGTTTGAGCATGCTTTTGAAACTGGAAATTTGTTTGATACCGAGCTTATTTCCGACCAGACCGAATTGATCCGCGAAGTGGCCGAAGATTACTGGCGCATCAATTTTTATGATGCGCTCCCGGCGTTTATCAGCTTTTTTTCAAAAAGAATTAAAGGACCCGCCTTTTTTTGGCAGCTGATGCGCAAAATAAGGGCTGCCGAAATGAACATTGTACCGCAGATCAACAAACCGGCTATGGATAGCATGCCTGCATTCCAGCAAGCCTTTCAGCGTTTAATCGATCAATGGCCACCGGCGCGGGATGCGGTTATCCAAGCCCTGCAAGACCCGGCCTTGAGCGGCACCTCATACGGCAGCCTGAAACCAGCTGAAAAGGGCGCCGGCATGACAAAAAGAGATCTCCAAATTCGATCCATGGTTGCCGCCATGGATAAATATGCGGCACCGAACAGTTCGGGTTTTCCGCTATTTAAAAGCTTTATAAATTTTACTGCCCAAAAGATAAGCCAGGCCGTTCTAAAAAACCAGTCACCGCCATACCATAATTTTTTTGTAACCTGTGATGACCTGTTTCGCCATGCAGCCGAACTGGAAGCCGAACTGGAAGACTACTTTGTTTACCTGAAAAGTCGGCTAATTTCGTATGCCTCGTCAGAGCTGAAAGAGCGAAAGTCGAAAAGAAATATTCAATTTTTCGATGATTTGCTGGTTCTTGTAAAACAGGCCCTGGCCGATCAAAAAGGAAACCCGCTCGCAGAATCAATCCGCCAGAGGTACAAGGCCGCACTGGTGGACGAATTTCAGGATACCGACAGTGTTCAATACGAAATCTTCTCCCGGCTTTTTGCAGCCAAAGACAGCCTTCTGTTCATGATCGGTGATCCCAAACAGGCAATTTACAGTTTCCGCGGGGCGGATATCTTTTCTTATATACACGCCGCCCGCCAGGCCCGGGCCAAATTTACCCTCACGGATAACTGGCGATCTGAACCGCTTCTGATTACCGCCGTTAACACTGTTTTTTCGAATGTGAAAAGCCCTTTTCTTTTTGAAGAGATCCCCTTTGAAGCTGCAAGACCGGGCAAAAACCGTTCAATCACCCCGAAAGCAGACAAGGCGCCTTTGAAACTGTGGTATTTGGATTCCGCGGCCCATTCGGATCAGGATAAAGCCGTCGGCAAAGCCGAGGCAGAGGGGCTGATCGCCGGGGCCCTGGCCGAAGAGATCTGCCGAATTGCGACGGCAGAATCCGAGCCCTGGGTACCCGGAGATATGGCGGTGCTGGTTCGAACCAACCGCCAGGCCCAGCTTGTTAAAGCGCAGTTGTCCGCCAAAGGCCTGCCCTCGGTTCTCTACAGCACAGTCAATATATTTGATTCCCGTGAGGCCCTGGAAATCGAAAAAATTTTGCTCAGCATTTCAGAGCCGGACAACCTGGAGCTTCTCAAAGTGGCCCTGGCCATGGACATGATGGGCGCGAAAGGGGATGATCTTCTAACCGGGCCGGGCGACATGCAGCCGTTGGAAAATCGGCTGGCTGCATTTCAAGAATATTTTCAAGTGTGGCAACGATTCGGATTTATCCGCATGTTTCGAATGCTCTTGGCCCGCGAAAAGATCAGACAACGTCTTTTATCCTTTGCGGATGGCGAACGGCGGTTAACCAATGTATTGCATCTGGCTGAGATCATCCATCAAGAATCCGCGCAACGCAATCTGGGCATTGCCGGTCTTCTAAAGTGGCTGGCGGAGCAGCGCGATCCTCAATCACCGCGACTGGAAGAGCATCAGCTTCGATTGGAAAGTGATGCGGGCGCTGTAAAAATCGTGACCATTCATAAAAGCAAAGGGCTAGAATATCCGGTGGTGTTTTGCCCCTATGGCTGGGAAGGGTCACGCCTAAGAGGCAGTGACATTATATTTCATCAAGCCGGTGACAACCAGGTGCTGACACTGGATTTAGGTTCGGATGCGCACGATCTAAATGTCATCCAGGCCCAGAATGAACTGCTGGCGGAAAATATCCGGTTGTTATATGTGGCGCTGACCCGCGCGAAATCCCTCTGCTACCTCGTGTGGGGACGAATTAACACCGCCGAAACCTCAGCGCTTGCGTATCTGTTGCATCCGTGCGATGAGCCTCCCGGCGATTGCCGGTCCGAAGATCTCGTTGCCGGACTGAAACGTCGGGTTGGCGCCAAATCAGATGCGGACCGTATGGCAGATTTAAATCGATTGGTAGAACAGTCACAGGGGAGCATTGAAGTGGATCCGTGGCCCGCACCGTCGGATCGCAACTTTTTTGAACAAACCAAGACCGCTGAACCATTGGCCTGTCGAAAATTTACCGGTGAAATTGACCGCACCTGGAAGGTTTCAAGCTATTCGTCGCTGGTCTCAAGGCGGATTTCCGATATCGATCTTCCTGACCGCGATGCCTGGGGCGATATTTTCAGACAGATGGCGGATGCCCCCGAAGAATGGCCCGCACCCCGGGAGTCCGCTGAACGCAACAATATTTTTGCATTTCCGAAAGGGTCCCGCACCGGGAATTTTTTTCACGATCTATTTGAACATCTGGATTACACTGCCTGTTCAGCTCGAAATTTAAACCAGCCGGTTCAAAACGCACTTCAGGCCTATGATTTTGACAGAACCTGGCAGCCTATTGTTGCCGAGACGATTTCGCACGTTCTGAATATCCCTTTGCAACCCACAAAGCCTAAGCTGACCCTATCTTCGATTGCTTTTCACGACCGCATCAACGAGATGGAATTTTACTTCCCGTTGAATGCGATTCGCCCCCAAACCCTGCGATCCATATTCAGGCGACACGGCGGCTTAGACGGC
>JASFIU010000463.1:0-4128 GCA_050122495.1 Desulfobacterales bacterium
ATTATTGGTCCACAATTTTGATCGAATCCGAAATCACCCCTATTTATATCCGGCTCTGCTCTCCTCCTGTCGTTGCTGGCGCTTAATTCCATGGACATGCCTGGAATTCATACGGCACGACACTATCCACAAGCTGAAAGGAATGCACCACGATTTCCGTGCGCTTGACCGAAAAAAACATGATGCCGGTGATTTCGAATCGGATCCGATGGACCACACAATGTAGGGAAATTGGAACCTATCGCTATCCGAGTCTGGATCGGCTACCACCCCGAAATCAGATTATCAGAGTGGGATTTAATGGTAAATAATAAATCGAAATATTTTCAGATCCTCATCTGAGAGCTTGGTAACATAATTTGCCAATTTATTCAATTTTTAGTTAAAAAAAAGAGTCAAAATTATCATAACAATCTGTATTTAAACAAAAAATTTATTATAGCGGTATCAAAAAAACGGTCTCGAAACGGCTACTTTAGCACGGTAACACCCGTTTTCTCCAAATGGCCGGGATTATTTTTTTTGCTGCTGGGCTTTTAATATCCTGGCCCAGGTATCCCGCAACGTCACGGTCCGGTTAAACACCAGGGATCCTTCGGCAGAGTCCCTGGCATCCACACAAAAGTAACCCAGGCGTTCAAACTGAAAGCGCTCTCCCGGCGCGGATGCGGCCAGGCCGGGCTCCAGCATGCAATTTTTCAATTTTTTTAAAGAGTTAGGGTTAATATAGTCGGTAAAATCTTTCCCGTCTTCCACTTCGTTGGGGTTTTCCTTTAAAAAGAGATGCTCATAGAGGCGCACCTCCGCTGTTACCGCATGAGATGCTGAAACCCAATGCAGCGTTCCTTTGACCTTGCGGCCATCCGGTGAATCACCACCGCGGGTTTGGGGATCATAGGTGCAATGCAGCTCGACGATATCTCCTGTTGCGGGGTCTTTGACCACATCAACGCAGGTAATAAAGTAGGCATAGCGCAGCCGAACTTCACGGCCCGGCGCCAGACGGAAAAACTTTTTGGGCGGGTCTTCCATAAAATCATCCTGCTCGATGTAAAGTTCCCGGGAAAAGGGGATTTTGCGGGTGCCCATTTCCGGATCTTCCGGATTGTTGATGGCATCTAATTCTTCCACCTGATCTTCAGGGTAATTGTCAATGATGACCTTCAGGGGCCGCAACACACCCATTACGCGCGGTGCAATTCGGTTGAGATGTTCGCGGATGCAGTATTCCAGAAGGGCAATGTCCACCATGCTGTCGGCTTTGGCCACGCCGATTCGATCACAGAAATTGCGGATGGATTCAGCGGTGTATCCCCGCCGCCGCAACCCGGATATTGTCGGCATGCGCGGATCATCCCAGCTGTTTACATGGCCTTCTTCCACCAGGCGGATCAGCTTGCGCTTGCTGAGCACCGTATAGTTCAGGTTGAGGCGCGCAAACTCGATTTGTTGCGGATGGTAAACGTCCAGCTGGTCCAGGACCCAATCATAGAGTTCACGATTGATTTCAAATTCGAGCGTGCAAATTGAATGGGTGATGCCTTCAATCGAATCCGAGAGGCAATGGGTAAAATCGTACATGGGATAGATCACCCACATGCCGGCGGTACGATAATGGGGGACTTTCTTGATCCGATAAAGGGTGGGGTCTCGCATCAGCATATTGGGGGATGCCATGTCGATTTTGGCCCGCAACACATGCTCGCCTTCCGCATACTCTCCGGCGCGCATGCGTTCAAACAGATCCAGATTTTCTTCGATTGAACGCTTACGATAAGGACTGTTTTTGCCGGGTTCGGTCAGGGTTCCCCGATATTCCCTGATTTCATCCGCACTTAAACTATCGACATAGGCGCTGCCCTTTTTGACAAGCTGAACGGCAAATTCAAACAGCTGCTCAAAATAATCGGAGGCATAGAATTCGCGATCCTGCCAGTCAAATCCCAGCCAGCGAACGTCCTGCTTGATGGATTCCACATACTCCACCTCTTCTTTGGCCGGATCGGTATCATCATAGCGCAGGTTGCAAAGCCCGCTGTATTCTTCGGCCAGCCCGAAATTCAAGCAGATGGATTTGGCGTGTCCGATGTGCAGATAACCGTTGGGCTCCGGCGGAAAGCGCGTATGCACTCGCCCGTCGTTTTTACCGGCTTCGATGTCGGCATCGATAATATGTTTGATAAAGTTCGGCGGCGGTGCAACTTCGCCGCTGGTTTTCGATACGTCCGCTTTTGCATTTTTAGCGGCCTTGTTGTCGGGAGACTTCATATGGGTTATTCCTTAACGTTGACAGGGTTTTACATTATGCTCTAAATTAGAATGCATTTTTAAAAAAATCAAATGATTTGAGCACACATTATCATATCCCACCGAAGCCTGGCGGCTCAGGTGATTTTCCTGACAAGCCGGAATGCCCTCGGTAATGGGATAATAATTGTTTTACAACCCTTTACGCAGGACCCTAAAAATGGCAGCATCCAAAAATGAGACGCTTACCGGTATTTTCACTTCTGAGAGTCGATTGTCATTTTGTGATGTATAGCGGCTATCCTTCTAATCCTTTGTAAAATTTCACGTTCCGTTTGCTAATCTCATCTTTTTATCGGGCTTCAAAGATTCAATCAGGGGACGCATTTTTGATTCCAGCCCTTGTAAAATATTGAAGATTTGCGTATGCAATACGCACCCGAAGTGCATAAAAATTTATAAATCCCGAATGGAGGTTACGTATTATATGGTTAAATCTAAATATAGTCCTGTTTTTATTCCCGTATTGCCACATAGAATAGGATCTGGAATCGCTCAGGGCCGGAGGATCTTAGGGATTCTTCTTGCCACAGCGGTGCTTCTGGCTTGCGCAACGCTGCCAACACCTGAAGGTAAAACACCCTCATATTCCTATGAACCCCGGCCGGACAGTCGCCTGGCCGTGGTTACGCGTGATTTAATCCAAAATTCAGATGCCGGACAATCGGGATTTTTTAAACTGTTCCGCAATGATGATGCCATGCGTTGGCGGCTTTTGCTGGCTGATATGGCTGAAGAAACATTGGATATGCAGTATTTTTTATGGAAAGGAGACGCCAGCGGAGATCTGCTTCTGGACCGGGTGATTAAAGCCGCCGACCGCGGGGTCCGAGTCCGCATTCTGGTCGATGATATTTTTATCATTGGCAAAGACCGGACCGTGGCAGCGCTGAGTCAACATCCGAATATTGAGATACGTATTTTCAACCCGATGACAGGACGCGGCACCTCGTCACTGCGTTTCGCGTTGGAGTACATGGGTAACATCGAGCAGCTCAACCATCGCATGCACAACAAATTGATTGTGGCCGATAACCGGTTTGCCATCGTCGGCGGCAGAAATATCGGCAAAGAATATTTTGGTCTGAATCCGAAACACAATTTCACTGATTTCGATGTAGTGGCTGTCGGCCCGGTTGCCAGGAAGGTTTCCGACTCCTTCGATATTTACTGGAACAACCAATGGGCCTATCCTGGTGAGGCGCTATTACAAAATTATAAGAATCAGGAACTGTTACCCCTGTTATTGGAGGAAATCCAGGAACATCTGGCTAGCAAAGAGCACTTGCTGGTAGCGTTTCAGCAAGAAAAACAGGACTGGAAAACTCTGCTTCTAAAGCTTGAGCAGAGAATGAAAAGCGGCTCGTCCAAAGTCATTTATGATGAGCCCCTGGTTGGAGAGGACATACCGCCGGTACAATTAATCGAGACTTTAGGAGAATTGACGGTCAATGCTCAACATGAGCTGCTGATCTCCACGCCTTATTTTATTCCCCATGAAGATTTTTATAATGACGTGCCGGGTAAGATATCACGGGGGGTTCGCGTCGTGGTTCTTACAAATTCACTGGGATCTACCAATCATCCGATCGTGCACAGCGGTTATAAAAAACACCGTAAAAAAGTACTCGAAATGGGAGTTGAGCTCTTTGAAATGCGTCATGACGCCACCGCCAGAGGAAAATTTGATACACCGCCGGTGCAATCAAAGGCATTTGGTCTACACGCAAAATATATGGTTATCGATCGCAAGTTTACATTCGTCGGATCCCTGAATCTGGATCCGCGTTCCATCTACATTAATACCGAAATGGGATTGAT
>JASFIU010000464.1:0-4117 GCA_050122495.1 Desulfobacterales bacterium
AGATTACGCAGATTACGCAGATTACAATAGGTTAAAAACGTTACTTTATTACACAGTTTCTAAATTATTGGGAACTTTTGATGCCCCTTAATTAATTTTCACGGATGGCTCTTGATATTAATATTTTAAATCTGCGTTAATCTGCGTAATCTGTGGATTATCTCTTTTGAAGTTGCGTTTCTTGTTTCTTGACAAACGGCGGTTCAGGTTATAGACACGGGCAATGAAATTTCGCCAACGAGCGGTTCTGTTTGTGGCCACCGGCTTTTTTATCGGGACCGTTCCCTTAGCACCCGGTACCTTCGGCTCTATAATCGGTCTGCCGATTTGCTTTCTGATATCCCGGCTGAATCTTTTGACCGCCGTCATTTGCACGATCCTGTTTATTTTATGTGCGATATGGATTGCAGCTGCGGCAGAGAAAGCATTGAAGAAAAAGGATGCGGGTGAAATCGTCATCGATGAAATCGCCGGGCTGATGGTCACTTTTATAGGGGTTCCCTTTACCCTGAAAACCGTGATTGCCGGGTTTATTATCTTCAGAGCATTTGATATATTAAAGCCGTTTCCCATCCGCCTCCTTGAAAGAAAAGTTGCCGGTGGGCCCGGCGTCGTCCTCGACGATGTCCTGGCCGGACTTTATGCGAATCTAATCTTAAGACTTGCAATTTATGCCGCCGGTATTGTTTAATTGCGTTGCGTAAAATCATGGCAGTTTAGAAAGGTAATGAAAAAAGTTGAAACCAGAGACATCCACTGAAACCGAAAGTGAATATCCCAAAAAGGCGGCGCTGCGGGAAAATATTGAAGCGATTCTCGTGGCAATTGTCATTGCACTGTTCATCAGGACCTTCGTTGTTCAAGCCTTTAAAATCCCTTCCGGCTCGATGAAGCAAACCCTGCAGATCGGTGATCATATCCTGGTCAATAAGTTTATATACGGCATAAAAATACCTTATTTGCGTAAAACGATTGTCCCGCTTAAAAAACCCCGGCGGGGAGATATTGTCGTCTTTAAATACCCGGTCGACCCCGACAAGGATTTTATCAAGCGCGTTGTCGGTATTCCCGGAGATGAGATTGAGATTCGCGATAAGCAGCTGTTCGTCAATAAACAGCGGGTCAATCACGACTATGGCATTTACACGGATTCGAACATTCTATCAGCCAAGGTTCGTCCCCGGGATAATTTTGGGCCGATAACTGTTCCAGACCGCTCCCTTTTCGTGATGGGAGACAACCGTGATGAAAGTTTTGACAGCCGCTTTTGGGGTTTTGTCGATTATAAAGCGCTGAACGGCAAGGCCTTTATCATCTATTGGTCATGGGACAAGGAAAATTTTGGTGTCAGATGGGGTCGGCTCGGCCAAATCTTAAAATAGATTTCAAACTCAATTTAGTTTGCCTCGCTCAAAATTTGGAATAATGGAAGGAAGGAATACTGGAATGTTGGGTCTTTAACTGATTTTGGCGACACTGAATTTGTGGGTTTTTGACCATTATTCCACCATTCCAATATTCCATCATTCCAGGTAGGCGGCATAAAGAAAAATATTGCTTAAAATATAATGATTTCAAAATATTATACATATTTTGAGATGTGTAGCTGGAGAACCTTGCTTTGCGAATAGAGATTCAGGGCGGAAGAGTCATCGACCCCGGCAATCTGGACACGCTGGCCAACCTCCTTATTGAGCAGGCGGATATTGTAAAAATTACCCCCCCGGGGGAAGCTTCAATCCCGCAACCTGAATCGCGACGTACGGATCGAAAATCCCGGATCATCGATGCGACTGGAAAAATTGTCTGTCCGGGTCTTATCGACATGCACGTCCATCTCCGGGAACCCGGGCAGGAGCACAAGGAGACCATTGAGACGGGGGCCCGTGCAGCCGCATGGGGCGGCTTCACCGCGGTCTGTGCCATGCCGAACACGAATCCGGTCAATGATAACTGCGGGATCACCGAATCGATCTTAAATCGAGCTGCCCGGGCAAATTTTGCACGGGTTTATCCGGTTGGGGCCATCAGTATGGGGCTGGAAGGCAGGCGCATCTGTGCCTTTGATCGCCTGAAAGCCTGCGGGGCGATTGCCGTATCGGACGACGGCAATCCGGTTATGGATGACCGGCTGATGCAGGCGGCATTAACGGCTGCTAAAAGCAATGATTTGCCGGTGATTTCACACTGCGAGGATTTGAACCTGGCTGCCGGCGGTGTGATGAATGCCGGGGCCGTCGCTTCCGAGTTAGGGCTGGCCGGGATTTCCAACGCCAGTGAAAGTGCCATGGTCGAGCGCGATATTGCCCTCAGTGAATCAACCGGGGCCCCGGTTCATATTGCCCACGTGAGTACGGCAGAATCGGTCCGGGCGCTACGGGAAGCAAAATCCAGAAACATAGCGGTCACGGCCGAAACGGCACCGCATTATTTTACGTTGACGGATGAGGCCGTCAGGGAGCAGGGCACCCATGCCAAAATGAACCCGCCGTTGCGCGCGGAGAAAGACCGCACGGCCATCCGGCAGGGTCTGGCAGACGGCACCATCGATGTGATTGCCACCGACCATGCCCCCCATTCGAGCCGTGAAAAGGCGGTTGAATTCAATCAGGCCGCCAACGGCATCATCGGCCTGGAAACCGCAGTTTCGTTAGGGCTGAAACTGGTGCACGCGGGGGTGATATCCATGACGGATTTGATCGCAAAAATGTCCACCGCTCCGGCCCGTATTCTGGGGCTTGCGAGCGGGCTGCGGCCGGGTCGGCCCGCGGACCTGACCATTATCGATCCGGATGTGGATTATGTGGTCGATGTGAATAAATTCCAATCGCGGAGCCGCAACTGCCCCTTTGAGGGATGGCGGTTAAAAGGCCGGCCCGTCTTGACCATGGTCGGCGGACGGATCGTATATGAGGAAGGCGTTGAATAAATTTAGCGCCACTATAAAGATTCTGAGAGAATATGCCGAATAAACTATAAATACCAAAAACCTGGAATAAAATTATGTCCCAAGAGTCTCCCCATATTCTGGTTGTCGATGACGAACTCAGCATGCGCGAGTTACTCGAATACATGCTGACCAAAGAAAATTATAAAGTGTCCTGTGCCGAAACCGGACAGGAGGCCATCGACTTGTTGGAAAAGAATCCTTTTGATCTCTTGCTGTGCGATATCCGACTGGGTGATATTACCGGACTGGATGTGTTACGCGCATCCAAAAAGCATAATCCGGAAAATGCGGTCATCTTAATATCGGCTTACGCCACCACTGAAACAGCAGTGGAGGCCATGAATGAAGGTGCCTATGATTACGTTCCCAAGCCGTTTGACAAAGATGAACTGCTGAGAACGATTGCCAAGGCAGTTGAATTAAGGTCGGTCGAACACGAAAAAAAGCAACTCGATGATGAACTGAAAAAAAACCTGCACTTTGGCATGATCGTGGGAAACAGCCCGGCCATGCATCATATCTACAAATTGATAGAGCAGGTGTCCAAAACCAAAACCAATGTCCTCATTACCGGCGAGAGCGGTACCGGCAAAGAGGTCATTGCCAAAGCCATTCATCAGGAAAGTGATCGCCATCAAGAGCCCTTTATGGTCATCAACTGCGGCGGTATCCCGGAAACCCTCATGGAAAGTGAGTTGTTCGGCCATAAAAAGGGCGCGTTTACCGGTGCCACCGGCGACAAAAAAGGGCTTTTTGAAATCGCCCATAAAGGCACTGTTTTTCTGGATGAAATCGGCGAGTTGAGCCTGCCGATTCAGGTCAAATTGCTTCGGGCGGTTCAGGAAAAAGTATTTAAGCCGGTGGGCGGTAACGAGGATATTTCCGTTGATATCCGCATTATTTCCGCGACCAATAAAAGCCTGGAAAAGGAAGTGATTGAGGGAAATTTTCGGGAAGACCTTTTCTATCGACTCAACGTAATCGAGATCAAAGTACCCCCCCTCAGAGACCGCAAGGCCGACCTGAGGGCATTGGCCCAGCATTTCCTTGAAAAATATTCAAATGAGATGGGCAAGGAAATTACAAAGTTTTCGTCCTATGCAATTGATTTGCTTAAAAAATATGATTTTCCCGGGAACATTCGGGAGCTCGAGAATCTTCTGGAGC
>JASFIU010000465.1:0-4095 GCA_050122495.1 Desulfobacterales bacterium
GGGTTGAATACTTGAAACAGCGTTAAATTTATCCAAAAAAGCGATTGATTTCATCCAGATGGTGATTAATTTAGGTTCCCCATAGACCCAAATGAAACCAAAGCGCTTACTTTAGAACTTCATAGACAGACAAAAATATGATTAACCAAGGGAGGATTTGAATGTTTTGTTATCAGTGCGAACAAACTGCTAAAGGGGAAGGGTGCACCAAAATCGGTGTTTGCGGAAAACAACCTGATGTTGCTGCCCTTCAGGATCTGTTGAACTATGTGGTTAAGGGATTGTCACAGGTGGCCGTTGAAGGGCGTAAGGTTGGAGTCAACGATCAGGAAATCAATCAATTTACGAGCAAGGCTATCTTTTCAACCCTGACGAACGTGGATTTTGATCCCGAACGATTTGTTAACCTCATCAACGAAGCTGTAGAGAAGAGAGATGCATTAAAAGAAAAAGTTAAATCCGCAGGAGGCAATACTGATTTTGACGAAGGCCCCTCGACATTCGTAACCGAATCAAACGTCGAGGCCCTGGTGGCCCAAGGCGAAAAAGTTGGCGTCCATTCGGATCCGGATGTCAATGCCGATATCCTCTCGTTGCGTGAATTACTGATTTACGGCATACGGGGAATGGCCGCCTATGCAGATCACGCAGCCATTCTGGGCAAAGAAGACGACGATGTTTATGCCTTTATGCAGGAGGGCATGGCGTCTACCCTTAATAAAGATCTGACCGTCGATGACTATATCGGCTTGGTGATGAAATGCGGTGAAGTCAATTTAAAAACCATGGAGCTCCTGGATGCCGCCAATACCGACACATACGGCCATCCAGTACCCACCGCAGTGCCCCTTGGAGCCAAAAAAGGCAAGGCGATTTTGCTTTCCGGTCATGACCTTAAAGATCTGGAAGAAATTTTGAAGCAAACAGAGGGCAAGGGTATCAACATTTACACTCACGGGGAAATGCTTCCCTGTCATGGATATCCGGAACTCAAAAAGTATCCTCATTTTTTCGGCCATTACGGAACTGCCTGGCAGAATCAGGCCAAGGAATTCGATGCATTTCCCGGCGCCATCTTGATGACGACCAATTGTATTCAGAAACCGAGGGATTCTTACAAGGATCGCATATTCACCACCGGTCTGGTGGGATGGCCTGGCGTTCGTCATATTGCCGAAAAGGATTTCACACCGGTAATCGAGAAGGCTCTTGAATTGCCGGGTTTCAAAGAGGATCAAAACGGTAAACAGGTAATGGTGGGTTTTGCCCGGAATGCAGTGATGGGTGTGGCTGGCCAGGTCATCGAAGCTGTCAAAAACAAGGCAATAAGGCATTTTTTCCTTGTGGGCGGCTGTGATGGGGCCAAGCCCGGCCGTGATTACTACACCAAATTTGTCGAACAGGTTCCCGATGATTGTGTTGTCTTAACCCTGGCCTGCGGTAAGTTCCGGTTTTTTGATAAGGATCTCGGCGACATCGGTGGGATACCGCGATTGTTAGATGTCGGACAGTGCAATGACGCTTATTCGGCCATCAAGATCGCATCGGCTCTGGCTGATGCTTTCGAATGCGAAGTCAACGATCTTCCACTCTCGATGGTTCTCTCCTGGTATGAGCAGAAAGCCTGCGCAATTCTGCTAACCCTGCTCTATCTTGGCATAAAGGACATCCGTTTGGGACCGAGCCTGCCGGCATTTGTGTCTCCCAATGTTCTTGATGTCCTGGTGGACAAGTTCAACATTATGCCCATTAAAACACCGGAAGAGGATCTGCAGGCCATCCTCGGATAATCCGAAAATTAGATGGTGATCAGCCATCTTTCAAGGTGGCTGGTCACCCAGTCTTTAGATCTACATTACAGGTGTCAGAAACTGTGACTTTTCGTGCCCGCCGGATTACATTTTTCCTAAAAAAGCCTAACATTTCCCAACGATTTAAAAATAAAAAAAGTCAATTATATCAGATAATAGATGGACATTTTTGACTTTTTACTTTAGTTTTGATCCGACTTAAAATCCTTACATGCTTAATTGATTTGCCGGTTGAGCCACAGGGGAAATCCCGCGAGCGGGATTCAATTGCGGCTTCGGGCACCCAAAAAGACCTCAGAAATTCAGTCTGAGGGCTATTTTTATGATGAGGGGTAGGCGGGTTACGAAAGAAATACATTCAAAGCGCTTTGGTGCATCCTGTGTAAACTTGGCGACCTGGCGTCGGAACGAAATACACGCTGTTGATCCATATGGATGTCCGGGCGCCGGACGAGGCTTCCGAAGGCAAAATCGAGTGGGCGATCAACATCCCCCTCGATGATCTGCAAGGCAGTCTCGGCAAACTGGCCAAAGACAAAGAAATCATCGTTCACTGCGCCACCGGCATGCGGGCACAAATGGCCTATTCCGCTCTTAAAAATGCCGGCTACAGCTCCAGATTCCTGAACGATAAAATCGCATTCATCAAAAACCAGCCGGTCTGCTGTTTCAAAGAGTAGGTACTGTTTATTCGTACCGGTCCCCTTACCGGTTGAAAAAGTGCATTCGAGCCTGCGAAATCCATTCGCAGGCTCGTTTGTTTTTGGGCTGCGGCGATAGTTAGGTTGCATTGATCTGACTTAAAATAATGCATGGGATTTTACCTCTTTAAACCGAGCTTAAACATGCGACTGAGAATGACGTACTTTGAAAGCGCTTGCAGATTGAAGATGGAGGAAGGTAAGGGGAGGAAATAAGAAAAGGCAGAGCCATTTGCTGACCCTGCCCTGGGTTTAAATGGAACCAATCAGCACAAATCGAGAACTGAGACAATTGGTTATATGGTGGATATATCGAATTTTAGAATAGCTATGCTCCCTCCGGAAATCCAGCCTTGCGCATGGCCTCGAGGACAAGTTCTCTATGATCTTGATTATTAATTGCCCAGGTTTTGGAAATAAGCGAAACGGACATATTAGGCATTAGCTCTAAACATTTTCCGGTTGAGGCACGGGCCTCCTCATCCCGTCCCAATAAAGTATAGGTGGTGGCTAAAAAGACATGAGGCCAAGGAGACTTCGGAGCCTGCTGATGTGCTTTCCTAAACTCTGTCAGTGCTTTTTCATACTGCCCCTTCTGTGCGTAAGCACTGCCTAAATACTGATAGTAATAGAAAGCAGGAAAAGGGTTGAGGCGAATCGCTTTCCTGATATAAGCAATCGCTTCATCAACGCGGCTGGCGGAGTTTAAGGTATTCCCATAAAGCACATGAACCATGGCTCCATTTGGTTGAAGCTCAACAGACCGCTTTCCTGATTCAATTGCTTTTTCATACTTTCTCATTTGGTAATAGATATAACCCAATAAGGCGTGTGCAAAACCATCAGATTCATCCATAGCAAGCGCCTTTTTGCCCCACATTAAGGCCTTTCCCAAATTCTCCCGGGGTGAAATCCTGAAACCTGCGAGATGACGGTGATACCAACCCATATGCCTGTATCCAACCGGATTGTCAGGTTCTATGTCAATTATTTCCTGTGCAATCTGGCCATATCGCATAATGCTTTCTTTGGTGCCTACCCGGGAAAGAGAAAGGAGCTGCGCAAGTTTTAAATAAACATCGAGGTTTTTGGTTTGCTTCCCGAATAAGCGTGCTTGCTCACCTTCTGTAAGGTTTAACCGCATGCTGGTTACTATTTTCTTTGTAATCTCATCTTGGATTTCAAATATGTCATGTAAATCACGATCATAGTTTTCGGCCCAGAGATGCTGTCCGTTTTTAGCATCAATTAATTGGGCGGTGATCCTCACCCGATCACCAGACTTCTGGACGCTGCCTTCAAGGACATATCTGACACCGAGCTCCCGACCTACCTGCTGTATCCTGGCCGGTTTGCCTTTGTAAGTAAATGATGAGTTGCGGGCAATTACAAAAAGCTCGCCCACCTTGGACAGCGCGGTGATGATATTTTCTGCGATGCCGTCGGAGAAATATTCCTGCTCAGGGTCACCGCTCAGGTTATCAAAAGCAAGGACGGCTATGGATGGTTTGTCTGGTAGGGGAAGTGGTGGTTTGAAAGGTAGCCCTGCCTTTTGCATTGCGGCCATTAAAACCTCAATCCTT
>JASFIU010000466.1:0-4088 GCA_050122495.1 Desulfobacterales bacterium
ATCCGAAACAAAGCTTGGCCACGGCCCGCTTTCAAGCTGGTCCAACAACGGGGTTTTATGTTTTGCCATTATTTACCTCCATATTCGTTAATAATTTCGCTTCAACTATAGTAATCATCTTCCCCTCCGGGGATCTGCTGGAATTCACCTCCTCTCAATCTTTTTTTCTGATTTTATTTCAAATATTTTCGCTTATCTCCCAAAAAAATTGATCAAGAGGCAACATATAAAATTAATATTTGAGGTTGTCAATAAAAAAGAATTGTTACAACGGGTTAAGGCCGGGAAAATAGGGGTCGCAATGGGGAATACTTTATCTTGTGGCCGGCGGGAAAAAAGGTACATTATGTGGTAGAAAATTTGAATGGAGTACTGGAGTGATGGAGTATTGAATTTGAACCGTTCCGAGTTCCGCGTTCCGGGTTACGGGTTTAAATATAGCAAACCAAACTCTGCGGGGAGAAACTCGCAACTCGTAACCCGTAACACGCAACGAAAAAACGAACTCATCACTCCAGGCTGTTATGGACTACATCACCAGAATTTTTTGAATGGCGGCATACAATGTTTCCACGTGTTCGCCTATGTTTTTCTTAACGAGTGCCAGCCCCGGCATTTTAGGACTGAGCCGGTTGATAATGGCCCCCGTCAGATCGACCAAATCTTTCTCGGTGCAGGCCAACAGATACGCAACAAAACAGGCCAGCGCAGAATCCGGCAACGCGGCAACATCCGGCTTTATTGAAAGGGCATCCAAAAATCCAATTAGGGTGGCTTCAACGGCCATGTTGTCCGACCACACCGTTCCCCCGATCCCATCAAGGCGATCGAGGCGCATGTGAATTGAAAGGCTTAAAAAGAAAATCAGCAGTGCCTGCAATATCCGCCGGGGATCGCCCGGGGCGCTTTGGGTATTCTGCTGAATTTCGAAGATCGCTTCATATTGCCGGACCGTAACGAGTTTCAGGGCCAGCTTTTCATTTTCCGTCTTCACAATAAAATCACCGGCCGCATGGTGCCAGGAGAAGATCCCCTCGAAAGACTCCAGGTTATAATAAAGGGTTAGAATTTTAGAAACCTGGGCATACAGGGTTTGGGTCTGTCCGGCCGAAAGAAAAAACCTTCCCCGGACGTCATCCCAAACCCTGATTTTAGGTTTTTTATCGACCGGATCCAATGAAATATGGAATTCATGGTATCCATCAAACCACTGGCCCAAAAACATCGCGAAATTTTGCCCGTCTGATCCGGAAATCCGTCCGAATCCGTAAGCTTGAGGCAAATAGTGATGTGGCTGCTCGGTATTCAGTCGATTGAGGCGCTTAAATTCTTTTTCGATCAGGCGCAGGCCGGTTTCGGAAATAGCCACATTGAGAACAAAGGAGAGTTTCTTCTGGCGGACAACGGTTTCAATTCTGGCGGGATGGTAAAATTCACCGTGTTTTTCAAGACAAATATGGATTTCATCGATGTCCTCTGCTTTCACATCACGCTTAAGCTGCCGGGAAGCCGCCCGGGTTACAACTTTAAATGAATGGCCTTCGAGAAACGATTGTGCCGCTCTAAAATAAGCTGCGTGATTTACGGATTCTCCAACAGATTTCACCAGGGCATCGAGCCTCAACGGTATGGGCTCGTGCCATATCCGGCTGTCTTCGGTGACGGGTTCTTTGGAATGGGATATAAAAAAGGAAAAGTGGGGCATTGAAAAGTTTTCGTTGAATTGGTTTTATTGGTTCGATTTGTTCAATTGGTTTGTTAAAGCAGCGGAAGATCTGGTTGGACTTCAGGCGCACGGGCAAAATACAATGGTTTTTGAAGGTTTTGAAATCAACAGGAACGAATTAAACCAATGCAACCAATTAAACCAATCAAACAATTTATTGTTTTTTAAGTTGTTCGATCTCTTTTAGTATCTCGGGGGGTACGTCGTACCCTGAGGCTATCGCCTTTTCACAATGTTCGATGGCCGGTTGATGTTCCCCCTTTTCAAGATAGGCGATGGCCAGATTATTGTGGGCCGGACCAAAATCAGGGTGAAGCTCGAGCGCCTTGAGATTGGTATCAATGCTGTCATCGATTCTGCCTTTTATTAAATACGCATTCGCCAGATTAACAAAGGCCTGAACGTATCTGAAATTAAAGGTCGTCGCTTTCTCAAGGGCCTTAATGGCCTCGTCGACATTGCCCTTTTGCAGCTCAATAAATCCGATGTTTCCCCAGCCCTCGGAAAAACCGGGTCTGGCTTTAACCGCCGATCGATTATACTTCAGGCAGCCATCCAGATCGCCGCGCTGCAAATTTATCCCACCCAGTGCCACATATGCTTCCGCTAAACCGGGACTGCATTCAATGGCTTCATGGAGGTGTTTTTCGGCTTCATCATATTTTTTTTGCCCCATCAAGGCGATACCTAGGTTGTAGTGGGAATTACCGCATTCCGGATTTTGAGCAATGGCCTGCCTTTGCTGGGCAATGAATTCATCTGCGTTTTTGGCTTTTGTCATGTTATTCATTCCTTTTAATTATTTTTTTTCTGGCGCTGATAGTAAAGATCAATTTTAGATTTGTCAAAAAAAACGCGCCGAGCATAGAATTCATGCTTTTATCGGAAATATCTTATTTTTTCAAGCGCTCTCCACCTTGGCCGTCTTTTTTTCTTGACATCATTTTACCTTTTAATTACCGTTTTTTAATTTTAAAGCTTTTGGACATTCGAATTTAGAATTTTGTATTTGTTTCGAATTTCGGTTTTCGTGCTTCGGATTTTTTCCTAATCTATATTATAGTTAGGATATAGCACCAATAAAATGTGTTTGAATTAAAGGGGGTAATCATGAAAGCAGGATGTTATACCGCAATAGTAACACCTTTTAAAGATAATGCCGTCGACTACCAGGGTCTGGAACAGCTGGCGGATTTCCAGATTCAAAACGGCATTACGGGCATTCTGGCTGTCGGAACCACCGGGGAAAGTCCGGTGCTTACCTGGGATGAACATAATAAAGTGATCGAAACAATCGCTGCAAAGGCCAAGGGCAAATGTTTGTGTATTGCCGGCACGGGGAGCAACAATACAGCCGAATCACTTGCGGCCACCAAGCATGCGTCCGGTATCGGTGCAGATGCCATATTGCTGGTCGAGCCCTATTACAATGGTCCCAGCTCTATAGAAATACGAAAAGAATATATTGCCCCGATCGCCGGTGCTTTCAAAGATCTTGATGTGATTCCCTATGTCATCCCGGGTCGAACGGGAACCCAGTTGTTGCCAGAAGACCTTGCGCTATTATATAAGGAATATCCCAATGTCAGCACGGTAAAAGAAGCCACTGCCAACATTGAAAACATGCAGCGCACCCGGGAATGCTGCGGACCGGATTATATGATTTTATCGGGCGATGACGGCATGACTTACGATATGATGATCGATCCCCGTGTAAAGGCATCCGGGGTTATCTCGGTGGCATCCAACGTGGCCCCCAAAGCCACAACGGAAATGGTTCAATTGCTAAATGACGGTAACGAATCCGAAGCTAAAGCCCTGCTGCAAAAACTGGAGCCTCTTTTCAATCTGGTAACCGTTAAAACAACAGAGGTAACGGCTTATGGCGAAGTGTCTTGCCGGGCCCGAAATCCGCTGGCCTATAAAGCCTTGATGTCGCTTTTAGGAATGCCTTCAGGGGGATGCCGGCAGCCGCTGGGTAAAATGACCCAGAACGGATTGCAAACCGTTCTGGCCGCTACACGCAAGGTGCAAACGACAGCGCCCGAGATTCTGCAGCCGGTGGCGGAATTCTTTAACGTCGATATCGCCGAGCGGTTGGAAAATGAAAAGTATTGGGAAGGTTTAGCTTACAAAGAATATTGATTTTAGTTAAATGGTCAAATCGTTAATTAGAGATTATGAAATAGAAAAGCCGGTTTCAATTGAAACCGGCTTTTTTACTTAGAAAATATTATTCTTTTTTATTTTTTCTCTGTGTGCTCTGTGAGCTCTGTGGTGGAAAAACAAGATGTCTATTTTTCAGCGTCTCCGGGTTTTAGCTTGAAATCCCCCTCCTTGAACAGCAGCCATTTGAGCCACG
>JASFIU010000467.1:0-4083 GCA_050122495.1 Desulfobacterales bacterium
ATTCCCCTCCTTCTGAACTAAAATAGTGAGCCAAATGAGAAATTTAACCGATATATTTGGCGAAAAATTTTCCGCAAATTGAAATATTATCTTAGGAGACTTTTGCAGTGTTTTTCAGCTCTAACTGAATCAAAGAAAGCTCGTTTTCTTCTGTATTCTCGACCTGCACCCGCTCTTCTGCAGTATAAGTAAAAGATTCTCGCGATTTCAGTATCTTTCGATCAGAGCCGGCCCTGATGGCTGCCTGCCCTTTGACGACGAAAAAATGATACGCTGTGTTCTTATTAGCCGGCAGACTCATCGAAGAACCGGGATAAACCGTCAGCTCATTTGTTGTGTAATTATCGGTTTGCTCGAGGAGTTTTAAAATTCCCCAGGGATGATATACGCTAGGATGTTTGTGCCACTCACCGCGCCCCTCATCTTTTAACTTGGAAACAATGGATTTCACCTCTCGGCTGTGTTCCAGGTCGGAGACAAAAACGGCATCTGCAGTTTCCACCACGGCTATATCACGCAGGCGGTTGGCGGCGATTAAACGATCATGGCCCAGGATCAAACAATTGTGCGTATCCTGCATAATGACATCACCGTTAGCGACGTTACCATCGGCATCTTTTTCCAGAAAATCATGCAGCGATTTCCAGGATCCGATATCACTCCAACCGATATCGGAAGGCAGTACCACTCCTTTCTCAGTTTTTTCCATAATGGCGTAATCGATGGAGATATCGGTCAGCTGGTCATAATCTTTCCTGGCGATCGGTTTATCTATGGTAAAAATGGTTTTCATCTTTGCGAGCAGTTCCGGCTGGTAGGTTTCAAATTCCGATAAGATGACCGAGGCTTTAAAAGCGAACATGCCGCTGTTCCAGAAAAAATTGCCGGCTTTAATGTATTTTTCGGCGGTGGACAGGTCGGGTTTCTCAACGAAGCGCTTAAGCTTCTGGGCGCCCTGGGACATTTTGGTTTCACCCTCGACATAGCCATAGCCTGTCTCCGGGTAATGGGGCTGAATTCCGAAGGTAACAATATAGCCGTCGCTGGCCAGCTTTATGGCGGCCTTGAGCCGATCGTGAAAACCGTCCAGATTCTGGATGACATGATCCGCCGGAAAGATGCAAAGCACGGCGTCTTTTTCGTGGGCCAGCAAATGTAAAACCGCCAGTAAAATTGCCGGCGCGGTATTGCGTCCGCTGGGCTCGCATATCAATTTATCCTCCGGTTTGAGACCCAGATTTTCAATTTGCCTGGCGGTATCATATAAATGCTGCTGGCCGCATACCACCTTGACGTTTTCGATATCCAGCACCGGTGACAAACGTTTAATGGTTTCCTGCAGCAGCGAGTATTCCCCGATGAATTTGACCAGCTGTTTGGGAAACAGTACCCGGGAGACCGGCCAAAGTCGCGTTCCCATACCGCCCGCCAGCAGGACAGGGTAAACGGTAAGATCTAAATCCTTCATATAGTCCTCTATCTACAAATTTCAGATGAGTAAAATGGGTTGGGCAATGGTTTAAAATAAGTGACTAGAGTGACTAAAGTTGAGTAATTCTGTCCTTTTTATTAAAAAGATGGAGCGCGAGCGAGACCGTAACTTTAGTCACTTTAGTTCACTCCCAACTTTAGTCACTTTTATATCGATAATTATTTCGCCGGGGAGCCGTTTTTGCCGCCATGCACTGGGTTTCAACCGCATTGTAGCCCAGTAATGCATTGACTTCCCGGGTTAGAGAACCACCGGCCTTTAGCTTCAAAGAATCCGGCAGGGCAATAATCGCGTCGGTGTTTTCAGGACTGCGCAAATGCAGGAAAGCCCGGCACCCGCCCGGATGGTTTTTTAATATGTCATGCAGTTCTTCAAGGGTCTCGCGATCCGTGCGCGAGACCTCTAAATTGAAATGGATGCTGGCCGTCCAGGTTTCCTCAGCCTTATCCATGGCGACCACCTTTTCAGCCAGAATTTTAACCGATTGTTCATCCTTTTGAACCTGGCCCTGAATCAGAATGGATTTATCCTCGACGAGCAGATCACTTACATTGGCATACACCCTCGAAAACACCGTTGCTTCAACCGCACCGTGGAGATCTTCGATGGTCACAAAGGCCATTAAATCGCCTCTTTTGGTTTTGATAATTTTGGTGTTGCGAATCAGGCCGCCGATGCGAACGGCACCGCCGTTTTTTAGCTCTTTAATGGAAATGGCATTGGCATTGGTAAATTTATCGAGTAAGTCTTCATAGCGCTTCAACGGATGCCCGCTGATATAAAAGCCCAGGGATTCCTTTTCAAATGCCAGGCGCTGGTTTTCGGACCACTCTTCGATATCCGGAAGGGCCGGCGCATTGATAACCTGCGGATTTACCGTCCCGTCAAACAACCCGATTTGCGGATCGAGGCGCTCCTTTTGTACGCGCTGGCCGTAATCCAGCGCATCTTCCAGGGCGGCCATCATCTGGGAGCGGTTGGCGCCGGTGGAGTCAAAGGCGCCGCATTTAATTAGGGATTCAACCACCCGTTTATTCACTTTTTTCAAATCCACACGCTCGCAAAAATCAAAAAGGGATGTGAAACCGTCGTCTCCACGCGACTCGATGATGGCTTCTATGGCGCTTTCGCCCACATTTTTGACGGCCACCAAACCAAACCGGATTTTATCACCGTAAACGCTAAAGGCTTTATCGCTGTAATTGATATCCGGCGGCAAAACCGCAATGTGGTGACTGCGGCATTCAACGATGTACTTGACCACGCCATCGGTGGAGTGCATTTCACTGGTCAGCAAGGCTGCCATAAATTCAACCGGAAAGTGGGCCTTGAGATAGGCGGTTTGATAGGCAATCAGGGCATAAGCGGCGCTGTGGGATTTATTGAACCCGTAACCGCCGAACTTTTCCATCAAAGAAAATATCGGTGCGGCTTCATCGGCGGCAATCTCGTTTTTGGCAGCGCCGGTCACAAATCGCTCGCGGTGCTCGGCCATGATCTCCTGAATCTTTTTGCCCATGGCCTTGCGCAGATCATCGGCTTCCGCCATGGAATAGTTGGCCAGATCGTTGGCGATTTTCATGACCTGTTCCTGGTAGACGATCACGCCGTAAGTTTCTTTTAAAATCGGCTCCAGCTGCGGCAATAGATACTCTACCTTCTTTTTACCGTGCTTGCGTGCCACATAATCGTCAATCATCCCGCTTTCCATCGGCCCGGGACGGTAAAGCGCTACCAGAGCGATAACATCGTCAAAAGACTCCGGTTTGAGCCGGACCAGCAAATCCTTCATGCCCGAACTTTCAAGCTGAAATACGCCGGTGGTATCCCCGGCGGATAAAAGACGGTAGGTATCGCCATCGGTCAATTCGATGGTTTCGAGATCCGGCGGGGTTTTTCCCTGACTCTCGATCAGGGAAAGGGTGTTGGCAATGACCGTTAAGTTGCGCAGGCCCAGAAAATCAAACTTAACCAGCCCGATTTTCTCGACGACCTTCATATCGTACTGAGTGACCACCTCGCCCTTTTTGCCACGATAAAGCGGCATATAGTTGACCAGGGGCTCGTCGGCGATAACCACTCCGGCCGCATGGGTGGATGCATGCCGGGGAAGACCTTCCAGCACCCGGCAGATTTTGATGAGTTCGTCGATTTCAGGCTTTTGACGCGCAAGTTCGCGCAGCCGCGGCTCCCGCTCCAGGGCCTCATCGAGACTGATGTTTAAGATGTCCGGAACCATTTTGGCGATGGTATCCACCTCGGCCAGCGGAATATCCATGGCACGCCCGACATCGCGGATAACCGCCCGGGTTTTCAGTTTTCCAAAGGTGATAATCTGAGCGACGTAATCCCCGCCCCCGTATTTTTCGGCGACATATTTGTAAACATCTTCCCGGCCGTCGATGCAGAAATCGACATCAATATCCGGCATGCTCTTGCGGGCCGGGTTGAGAAAGCGCTCGAAAATCAGGCCATGGGCGATGGGGTCCAGATCGGTAATCCCCAGACTATATGCCACCAGCGAACCGGCGGCCGAACCCCGCCCGGGTCCGACAGGCACATTATTTTCTTTGGCGTGGCGGATAAAATCA
>JASFIU010000468.1:0-4074 GCA_050122495.1 Desulfobacterales bacterium
TTTTCAGGATTTGTTTCAATCAAATGTCAGGGTATCAGATAATTTTCCCATCCAATTGCGGGCCTTATCAGCAAATACTTCATATTCCTCAGAATCAATGCCCAATCGCTCGAGGACTGCAGAATACGGCTTATTAAGCTCATCTTGATCTGACTTACCATCAGGATTCGAATATCACAATAGGTTAGCGAGATAAACAATTTCCGGGTGCAGATTCGAATTTTCCAAGCCCTGAGGGTAGTGGTGCCAATGAACCGCATTAACCATTATTTTGTTCATACTGGCTGCGACCGCAATTTTAGAAACCCGCTTAACGCCCAATAAAATAATGGCATGTTTTAAGGTCGTTACTTTAGCAGGTATACCAAAATAGGCTGAATTGGCCAAGCGGAGAACATTGGCGGCGAGTCCCGGATCGTGGCGTAATATTTTCTCTATTTCGGTGAGCGGCACATTCTTTTGATCGAGAAGAGCCCTGAGCTTGGCTCCCGCTTTCGGCATGCTGGGAAATGCCGACACTTTTTCAAGAATCTTATCGGGTATAACGCTCTTGGTCTGTGTTTTTTCTCCAGAAACAGCCATATCAGCTTTTTTCTATCTGTAACCGAAGCGTAATTATCGAAGCGGGATACCGTAATGCGGTTATTTTATTATACCATATTTATAAGGGATTTCAATTTAGGGATTTCCGTGATGAAGGGCTTATGAGACGCTTTGGGGTCCGGCAGACAGAAGAATTTACCAGATTTTTTATTGTCATCCACTGTCTCTTAATCGTTTGGCAACGCTACAAAAAATCCTAAGGTTATAGCCTAGTATATAGGGCGGCATTTATTTTGAAAAACCGAGCGGAATTAAGATCAGATCAAGATAATAAATGATAGACAAGAATCTGCTTGCAAGTATAAAAAAGAAGAACGGATTCAGTAGCTTACTGAATCCGTTTTTTGCGAATAATTGAATAAAGGCCCCTATTTTGCCCTCTCATTCTCCTCTGTTAATTCGTGGTCACGCTCAGTTCCCAGATCCATAGCGAGGGTTGATCAGAATGCCCGGACTGTTAAAATGTTCTCAGGCCGAACCCAGCGCATTTTTCGAATGTTGGTGTACGATCTAAGCTGATTTAAATTATCATCGGTCGCGGGTGCGGTACTGAACAGCCGATCGGTAAAGTCATCGTAAGGGAAAATAGGGACAGCAGCAACATTACCGAATGGATTCGAAGGATCCAGGTCAACCGCCTTTACCGTATCCCGACCCGTCGCCGTGCGGCGTCGAACGATTGGAATGGATTTACTTTTCCATTGACGGCCCCAGAGCCAATTGATCGTCCGTGGTGGGTCGAGCAAGATGAATCGTGGTGTTGGCGAGGCCGGCAGGCGCAAACGGGTCTGACCTTCGTCGTCGAAGCCTGTGACCCCACCCCATTCAACATCTTGAAGTATGGCCTTGTTTACCGCAAAAATACCAAAGCCCGCCTTGGGAAAGGGAGTTCGAAGGCTTCCCACACTGCTGGGTCTGAGTGGACGAATCCATATTCGACTGACTTGTTCCCGGCTTCCTCGAGGGGGCGCGGGACGGATGGAGGCCTGACTTTGCTTGTTTTGTCTGGCCTCGTCCCGGGTTCGCCCCGACGCCCACTCAATATGAGAAAATACGGGCCCAGGTCGGATGAGGCTATCCGGTGGTGCCTGAACCTGGTGATAGTAAATTTCAAGCAGAATGCCGTGGTCCGGCCTGCGCTGGCGCACTCGCTGGATAGCAGGTTCAAGCTGGTCAAGACGCTCCTGGACCCGCCGTTGCTGGCGGCGGTCGTTCAGCCAATTTAGCCCAAAGTTCAGTCCCATCAGGCCGACAGTTAGCCCGGCACCTGCACCGCGCATAGCTCGTCCGCCGCCACCCGGGGTCGATGGTGCTTGCACTTGGCCTGTGCGGCGACCTCCACCCGGATGCGTCGTTGGCCTCCCCGGACGCACTCCCTGTTGCCGGGCCCTTCTGATATCGCTGCGGCGGGTTCTGCGTGCAGCGACTCCGGTCAGGTCCAGAAACTTTACGCCTGCATTTCGAAGGCGCCTACTGATGCCGCTGTGATATCCACCGGCATTGGTGATATAACGCGATACGTTAGATGGTAACGGTTGACCGGCCCGCACAGCTCTCAAGGTGTTCTCGAGATGCCGCAAAATGGTACGCTGGTGCGGAAAGCGTTGAGCACTTCGGATCTGACGGATCGCATCTACGAGGTTTTGCCTGAGGTTCGTTGTGATCGCGGAAGCGCCTTGAACGGTGCTCGTCCCGCCGCTGGCCTTATTGTCAACGATCCAAAGTTCCCCGGTTGCCGGGTTGTAAGCCACAATATCAAAACCTGATGCAGTCAGGCGGTGGCCGCCCGGACCACCCGGCCCAATGATAATCATAAACCCCCGTTGCCCAAGGACAAAGGCGGCATCCAATTCTCCCATGGCACCACCGGCGTGAGCGGGTGTCATTGGGCGCTGTTGTTCAATATCTTCACCGGAATAATCGTCTGGGTCGGCATAAAGTGGTTCAGCATCAATTGGAAGGGCTTCTGCAGCTTCATCTATTAAAGGGCTATTCAGGGCATAGGGCCTTAGAAGGATTTGACCGGAAGGCATTTTGTTTTCCGAATCCAAAATTCGCCGGGCAAACTGATTTGCCTCGGTATGCGGAAAGGCACCGCCTTCGATAACGGTGGCATACAATCCGGGCCGATGGCTTTCGGATTCAAACGGTGCATCTGCCAACTGCTCATATGGCCACAGGGCCGAATCAGATAACAAGGCCACATGCCCGAGACCGGCTTCACCCAGAGCGACCCGTAACAAGACATCACCCGCTTGAGGGGAGACCTCCGGTGTTTCTCCGGGGCGCGCAAGCACAGCAAAATTCTCGTCAAGCATGGCCGCTATCGGGCCGCCTCGATTCGAAATGATTTCGCTATAAATTTGTTCGGGGGTAATAGTGCTCAGATAGGACGGTGCTCCGCTGGCATGGATTATTTCAGCCAACAAATTTCGTTCTGAGGCTTCGACCGAAGGCGATTCCATGATTAATTGTTCAAGATCGCCAAAATGTCCGCTAGCATCATATCTCATTTTGACCTCCTTGGAGTCTGGTTTCTTCTGCTGTACTCCAGCAAATTGGCCGGTTTGGAATTTTGTTGCACGCGGCAACCGCGCCAGCCGGTCCTCAACCACCCTGGTAACGTTTAGATAGCCATGTCCGTACCGAAGCGCATGTTCTCCAAAAGCAGCCGGTGGCTCGGTATTGCTTAAAATCAGCTCCCGAATATCATGGCCCCATAGCGGGCGCGATGCCCCCTGGAGACAGAGCGCGACTGTGCCGGCAACATGCGGGGCTGCCATACTTGTGCCGGATTTACGGACGAGCATACCTCCTTGAGCTGTCCAGCCACGTATGGCTGAACGGGCTGCCAAAACGTCTACGCCAGGCGCGACAAGATCGGGTTTGGGACGGTTGTCGCGCGTGGGGCCCACGCTGCTGAAGGGCGCTATTTCTCGTTTTGAAGAGTGACCATTGTACGCACCAACGACGAGGGGAATTCGGCTGTTCGCCAGCGTACCGGTTGTATAGAAACGATCCGCATCGAACGGATTGAAGCGCGTCTGGCATTCCGGACAGGCTTCATCCCGCTCAAGCCAGGCGTGAAAGGTGCCATCGGAAACCTTTCGGGCTTTTAACATTACAAACCACAAACCCGGCGGGGCATTGGGGTAAATGAAGATTTCTATTTGATTATCAAAATTATTAGGATCCAATGCCCGGTTGTATATGCGGCCGATAATGGAGCCGTTCTCGGTGAGATCCGTATGTTCGTTCAACCTTATCCAGGGAGATGTAGCGCCGGTGGGCGATTTGGCCCGGACCTCAAACTCCTCTTCTCCGTCATACCATGCCTCCATTTCATTCGGCGAATAATCGCCTTCGTCCACGATGAAGCTCAAAACCCTCACCTGTCCCTGCTTCAATCGTCCACGGGCATGTACACGTCTGTTGAAATAGTTGCCCGCGCTCTGAACGATGAAACATCCG
>JASFIU010000469.1:0-4068 GCA_050122495.1 Desulfobacterales bacterium
GGTAATATCATCTCGAGAATATCAAAGCTTCAGACACATTGAAACGGTTTTTGGAATCCGGCATTCCGAAAATTATAGATATCATTATTATATTTGGATAAATGCAAAATTACACATTAATAGATGATATCCCAATAATTAAATTTTGAAAACCCTGCAGTCACCCGCCAGAAAATCAAATATCAGCAAACTACCGATATATTAAGAATATCACTAAAATATAAAATTTGTGATATGCATAGATATCAAAGGTGAGGGTGTCTTTCAAGGGACAGCGGTTCGCGGAGAATAAAGTTTTCGATTAGATTAAAATGATCGAAACTGCATTGGCCCGCATGATTGATTTTTCTGGTACGTCCAAAATAGAATAAAGGGTCAAGGTTCAAAGGAGCAAAAATGGGGGTGCCCATGAGATTATACCTTTATCGCCGGCGGCAAGGCTTATTTCACTCAAAGGCCAGGACTTTTGAAAGACGCGTCACATTTTAATTCTTTACGATGTAATAATTTGCATATGAGAGGTGAATCGGGTTAACATATGAATATGAAAAAGGTTCCCATGCTATCCAAATCGCGATTTCTTGCCGGGCTGCAGTGCCACCTGAGGCTCTGGTACCAATGTTACGATCGGGATCTGGCATCGGAAGTCTCGGCTGCGCAGCAGGCGATATTTGATGCCGGTCACGAGGTGGGAACGCTGGCGACCGAGCTTTATCCGGATGGCGTTTTAATAGATGAGCCTTACTATCAGCACAAACAGGCAGTCGAATCCACCCTTAAAGCCATGCAGGACCCGGATGTGAAGGCCATTTACGAGGCTGCTTTTGTTTATGAAGGTGTGCGCATTCGTGTTGATATTCTCGAACGGCTGGATGACGGCTCCTGGAACCTGGTGGAAGTCAAATCATCGACTTCGGTTAAAGATGTTTATTATCCGGATGTTGCCGTTCAGTATTACGTACTTGAGGGCTGCGGATTGAAGATCAGCGGCGCCGGTATTCTACACATAAACAACCAGTATATCTATGACGGCCAAAATCTGGACTTAAATGCTCTGTTTGCGTTTGCAGATCTCACCAATGAGACCCAGTCAATGCAGCCGGACCTGCCATCGAGTCTTGCTGGGTTAAAAGCGATGCTTGAAAATTCAGAAGCTCCTGAAATTCGGCCGTCCAGGCACTGCCACAAACCCTACGATTGCGAGTTCTGGGATCATTGCACCAAGGATATGCCGGAATTCTGGGTTTATCACATCAACGGGATCGGGCAGAGCAAACTCGATGACCTGGCTGAAATGGGCGTCCGGGATATTGGCGATATTCCGGAAACCTTTCCGATGAGCCGAATCCAGGATCGGATTCGGACATGCGTAACCCGACAGCAGGAGTACATGTCAAATCAGCTTGAAGCTCAATTAAGAGATATGGAATACCCGGCCCATTTTCTCGATTTCGAAACCATCGGCCTGGCGCTCCCCCGCTATGAAGGCACACGGCCCTATCAGACCATCCCCTTTCAGTGGTCGGATCACATCCTTTACGAAGACGGGAATCTGCGCCATCGGGAATATCTCTGTAATGAAGACAAAGATCCCAGGGAGGAATTTACCCAGAGCCTGTTAGATGCACTGGGGACCGAAGGCAGCATTGTTATTTATACCAGCTATGAAACCGGGGTGCTGAATTCAATTGTCGAGCATTTCCCGAAGTATGCCGGCGAACTCCGGGCCGTTATCGAGCGCTTCAAAGATTTGCATGCAATCATCAGAAATAATTATTACCATCCCAGGTTTTACGGCTCTTTTTCGCTCAAATATGTCCTCCCTGCCCTGGTACCTGAGATGCGTTACGACAAACTTTCCATCCAGGACGGCATGCAGGCATCGCTTGAATATCTGCGCATGATCGATCCCGGGACAGATGAAAAAGAAAAAGCCCCCATCAGAGCAGATCTACTGGCGTATTGCGGCCAGGATACCCTGGCCATGATAAAAATTCGTGACGAGCTCCTGAGCCGCGTCTAACTCGATGGCCCAAACGTATTAGAAGTGGTTTCAAAATCTCAGATCAGGTTCCCCGCTTGAACGCGGGATTACACATCTTGATTTTAACAAATTAAGGTGTGCATCAAGGGCCCGCTAAGCGGGAATACATGTCTGATCTAAACAGATTAATGTATGCATCAAGGCGTCAGGCCGATCGGGAAAGCGCAGTCCCGCCAAAGGCGGGATGAGCAAGTACATTTACCGGAGGTCTGTGCTGCACCTTATTGCATAAAATCAGACGCGAATCCCGCATTAGCGGGGCAACGCAGCCATTGGGGCCTTTTGAGCACCTTAAATCATCTTTCAATTAGATGCGAAATCCCGCTTTTTTTGCGGGGAGATGGGGTTTTGAAACCACTTCAAGCATTTTGGGAAGGCGCATGAGGTAAGTTGCGCTGATTGAGTCTTTAATTATTACCCCCAAATATGCTGTAAAAGAATCTAAAAAAAATTAAAAAAATATGAAAAAGCCGAGTGTAAAAAGGATATTTTTCATAATCTTAGTTCTGCTTATCCTTCCCATTTTTTCTACCTGGATTCTCGTCGCCCAACCCACAATTACTAAAAACTCCCCTTCTAATCTGTCATTGGACAGCTCAAGATTGAAAGCACATGTGTTAAAATTATCAAATGATTATTTCCCGAGAAGCTATTCAAACACGAAAAATCTTGATCGATGTGCTGAATATATACTCGGCCATTTCCAAAAGGCCGGTGCCGAAACATCCATACAGAAATTTACGGTTCGGGGCAAAGAATATCAAAATGTAATCGGACGGTTCGGGGGTGAGACCGACGAGCGCATTGTCATCGGCGCGCATTATGATACCTACATAAATACACCGGGAGCTGATGATAACGCCAGTGGAGTAGCGGGCCTGATTGAACTTGCCTACCTGACCGGAAAAGAAAAAGTAAAACCGGGAATTGAGTTCGTGGCCTATGCTTCAGAAGAACCCCCGTTTTTCGGTACGGAAAATATGGGTAGTGCCCATCACGCCAGATTGCTGCATGACCGCAAGGTAAAGGTCAAGTGCATGATTGCCCTGGAAATGATCGGGTATTTCAGCAGCGAGCCCGGCAGCCAGTCATATCCTATCCCGGTACTTAAGGTATTCTACCCGACTAAAGGAAATTTTATCGTAATTGTAGGACGCTTCGATCAAAGAAAAATAGTTAGAAAAATTAAGGGACTTATGAAAGGCGCTACTGATATGCCGGTGTATTCAATCAATGCGCCCTTAATTGTTCCGGGCATTGATTTTTCCGACCACCGAAACTATTGGAAGTATGGCTATAATGCGGTTATGCTTACAGACACCGCATTTTACAGAAACCTGGAGTACCATGAGCCCGGTGATACGGCAGACAGATTGAACTACGAATTGATGGGAAAAGTTGTCATTCAAGTCTTTGAAGCAATCAAAGGATTGGCAAGGGAAAAGTGACTTCATGGCGGTTTCTGTTTTTACAAAATTTCAATTGCTCTGGAATCTAAAGATTACTATTGTGTGATAATCCTCAATATTTTGGGTCAAATTCCATAATCCTCTTTCCTGAACCAGTCACCCTGAAAACCAATTTTAGATTAACTATTTAATATTAAATGATTTTTTTGAATCGGTCGATCTTGGCATCTGAATTGCTAATAGACATAAAGATAGAATTTTATTTAAGCAATTAAATTCTCCCACGATAAAGCCAAACCCTTCGTGAGAAGGGGACGGAAAGCCACGGGTCTCAAAGAGACAGCCGGGCTACCTGGATGTCGGACAGGAAGCCGGATTACTCTTGAAGACAGGGTGGCCCGGCTTTTTTCAGTTTGGGTGGATTTCAATCTTAACTAAAAAGCAATCAACAATTGTGGAGCTAAAAATGGAAATCAAAATTTTATTGGTCTTCGGCATCATTGTTGGGATTGCATATGTTATTTTTAAAATTATTGAAAAGAAAACCGGACCGTAATCTCATTTGATATCTCCGGATCCGGACGCACATAAGGAGTCAGATATGGAGTGGTATAA